>JALWLE010000060.1 GCA_026996605.1 Flavobacteriales bacterium | reverse complement strand
AAACTTTACGATTGATGAAACAAGTGGGTTTATGGGTAGAAGTAACGACTTTGATTATCCCCGTCATCAATGATGCACCGGAACATCTTAAAAAAATTGCGGATTTTATAGCACGTAATTTAGGAACCGAAACGCCATGGCATTTGAGCGCCTTTCATCCCGATTACAAGATGCGCGACCGTTCAGCCACACCGGTAACCACTTTGGAACAAGCTTATGATATTGCTGTCAAAGCAGGTTTAAAATTTGTATATGTCGGTAATGTCGGATTGCGAAAAAATATCACATATTGCCCGCATTGCCATAAACCTTTGATAGAACGTGTAGGTTATCAAATTTTATCAAACAAAATTTTGGACGGTAAATGTCCTTATTGTCAAACTAAAATCCCAGGAATATGGAACTAATCAGGCCAACAGGAAATAGCGGCAAATTTTATCCGGATGATCCGGAAATGATTAAAAAAATGCTCATTCATTGGAATGAACTTTTAGACGAGAAAGTCAAAGATAAATCGGTTTTCAATCTTAAATCTAAAGCCATAGTCGCCCCACATGCGGGTTATGTTTACAGCGGCTTTACGGCAAATTATACCCACCGAATTTTGGGCAACCGGCAAGCCAAGCGTATCATTGTAGTAGGACCGTCACATCACGTTTACGTGCGTGGTATCAGTGCCGGTTATTTTGATGCTTATGAAACGCCTTTCGGTTTGTTGCAAGGTGACACGGCTTATCTGAAAACTTTAAGTCAGGTCTTTAATTTTATTTTTGAAGAAGAAGCGCATTATTTGGAACACAGCACCGAAACGCAATTTCCGTTTATCAAATATTACAATACGGATGTCAAAATTGTCGAATTGATTTACGGCAATACCGATTATCTCGAATTGGCTGATATTTTTGAATATATTTTACGTGATAAAGATAATGCTATCGTTATTTCCACGGATTTAAGTCATTATCATAGCCAATTAATTGCCAATGAAATAGATAACAATTGTTTGGTAGCATTTGAATACAAAAATCTGGAACTCGGCTTGGACAAATGTGAAGCTTGCGGCAAAATCGGCTTGAATGGTATCATCAAAACCGCCACAGATTTGTATTTGGAAACCAAAGTTTTGGACTACCGAACCAGTGGTGATGTAACCGGTGATACCTCACATGTCGTTGGGTATATGAGTGGAGTGGTTTATTAAAATTTATTAACTTTGTCTAAACGCGCTGACATGAAAGCATTAGAACTTAAAAAAGATTTTCATAAACTCATAGACAGTATAGACAATGAAACTTTATTGTCTGAATTTTATAGTTTGATAAAAAGAAAAATTTCGGCAAAAGAAGGTAATTTATGGAATAAACTGACAAAGAAAGAACAAGAAGAACTGAATTTAGCATTTGAAGAAAGCAAAAACCCCGAAAATCTAATAAGTCATGAAGATATGAGAAAAAAGCATAAAAAATGGCTTTAAAAATATATTGGACAAAAAGAGCGGACAAAAAATTTGATAAAATTATTGACTATTTGACAAGAGAATGGGGTGAAAATGTTGCAAAGGCATTTACTATTAAAGTATATGATTTTTTAGATATTTTATCTGAATTTCCCGAAATAGGAACAATAGAAAACAAAGAAAAAGGCATACGTGAATTTGTAATAATAAGACAGGTTAATGTATTTTATAGAATTTCAGGTATATCTAATTGATTGAAAAACCTGGATATTTTTTTCAAATATTTATGTTTTTCCAAAAAAATAATATATTTGCATCATAAACCAAGCAGATGAAAACATTAAACGCATATTTTAGTTTCTTTTTTTACTTTTATTTTTACGTAAAAGAAGGGACTTTGTATGCTTAAATGATATGAATATTTTGCAATAGAAAGTCCCGATTTTTCGGGACTTTTTTTTTAACCTGTTAGGTTTTAAAAAACCTGATAGGTTTAAACGCAAAAACCTGTTAGATTTCTAAAACCTGATAGGTCTGAATAAAAAACATAAACAATTAATAATCAAATAATTAAATAGACCTATCAGGTCTGACAAATAAAACTATAAAAACATGAATATAGGCATACAAGGCACCGTCGGTTCATTTCATTACGAAGTCGCTAAAAATTTGTTTGGCGAAAACAAGCATTTTGTAGAATGTATGGATTTTAATGACATTCCCGTATTACTCAAACAAGGCAAAATAGACAAGGGTGTTATGGCAGTCGAAAATACGATTGCCGGCGCCATTCTACCCAACTATGGTTTGATTGACGAGTATGATTTGCATATTGCCGGTGAATATTATCTGCCCATACATCATCATTTGTTGGCATTACCCGGACAAACAGTTGCCGACATCAAAGAAGTATGGAGTCATCCTATGGCATTGTTACAGTGTCGCAAATATTTGCGCAGTCAACCGCATATCAAGTTGGTCGAAGAAAAAGATACTGCCGAAATGGCAAAAATCATCCAACAAAAACAACTCAAAGGTATTGCTGCCATTGCCGGCTATGAAGCCGCCAAAATTTATGATTTGGAGATTTTAGCTGAGAGCATTCAAACCAATCAAATCAATGCAACGCGTTTTGTGGTATTGGATTTAAAAAACGGAGATGCCGTGCAAGATTTTAACAAAGCTTCCATACGATTTAAACTTTCGCACCAACCCGGCAGTTTGGTCAATGTACTGGAAATATTTAATCGGTATAATTTGAATATGAGCAAAATACAAAGCGTTCCTATTATTGATAAACCTTGGGAATACGCCTTTTTTGTAGATTTACTGATTGACAACCTTGCAGCGTATCAAACGGCAATGTATCAAGTCGCCCGCCAAGTTATTGAACTGAAAATTTTAGGTGAATACACTTCAATGAAAAAACAATAATGCAAGCACAACGTCTCAAACATATACAAGAATATTACTTTTCGACCAAGCTCAAAGAAATTGCCCGCTTGCGCGCCGAAGGCAGGCCTATTATTAATCTGGGTATCGGTAGTCCCGATTTACCCCCGCCGGAAGCTGTCCGGCAAACTTTGGCAGCAACAGCATTACAGCCCGACACACACCAATACCAGAGTTACAGCGGTATTTCTGAATTACGACAAGCCATTGCCGGCTATTACCAAAGATATTTTGGAACCGGTTTGGATGCTGAAACGGAAATTTTGCCGTTAATCGGGTCAAAAGAAGGGATTATACACATCAGTATGGCGTTTCTCAACCAAGGAGACGAAGTCTTGTTGCCCGACCCGGGCTACATGACGTATCGTTCGGCTACTTTACTTGTCGGTGGCAAACCGGTATATTATACCTTAAATGAAGATAATAATTATCTGCCCGATTTAAAGGCATTGGCACAAACCGATTTGAGCAAAGTCAAATTGATGTGGCTTAACTATCCGCATATGCCTACAGGTGCCGTTGCTAACAAAGATTTTTACCGGAAATTGATTGATTTTGCTTATAAACATCATATTTTATTGGTAAACGATAATCCTTATAGCATGATTTTAAATCCGCAAGCTTTGAGTCTCTTGTCAATTCCGGGCGCAAAAGAAGTAGCTTTAGAATTAAATTCTTTAAGCAAATCGCACAATATGGCGGGTTGGCGTATCGGGATGTTATTAGGAAAAAAAGCTTATATCGACACCGTGATGAAATTTAAAAGTCAAATGGATAGCGGTATGTTTTTCGGTTTGCAAAAAGCGGCGGTTACTGCTTTAAACAGTTCGCCTGAATGGTTTGAAAAACTTAATGAAATATATAGCAGACGAAAAGAGATGGTTTTAAAAATATGTCAAGCACTAAACTTACAAGCCCGCCAGAATCAAAGCGGTTTGTTTGTTTGGGCAAAACTGCCCTACGGACAAAACAGTCGGGATTTTACCGATTCTTTACTTAAAGAGAAAGACATTTTTCTAGCACCGGGCTTTATTTTCGGACAGAATTCCGATAATTATGTCCGGATTTCCCTAACCAATAACGAAGTTATTTTAACAGAAACTTTAAATCGCATTTTACAAAAATGATTACAGATAACATCACAAAAATAGGTATCATAGGCTTGGGGCTTATCGGTGGTTCTTTCGGATTAGCTTTGCAAACCGATAAAACTATCCGGCTCTACGGACAAGACAAATATCATCTGAACAAAGCGCTTGAATTGGACTTGGTTCACGAAAGCTTGACCGATGATTTAATACCGCAAATGGACATTATTATCATCGCTACACCGGTTGATACGATACCGCAAATTGCCAAAAATGTTCTTGATCATATCAAACCCGGAGCATTGGTGTTTGACACCGGTTCTACCAAACACAAAATAGCCCAAACCATAGCCGGACATCCGAATCGCGGTAATTTTTTATTGGCGCATCCCATTGCCGGAACCGAATATTCCGGACCCGAAGCAGCATTTTCAAGTCTGTTTAAAGGCAAAATGAATATGATTTGTGACACCAATCAAACGCACCCCGTTATTCTAGACAAAGCCATGCAGATTTTTGACAATATGGGTATGCAAACACTTGAAATGGACAGCCAAGAACACGATAAACATATTGCTTACGTATCGCATCTATCACACATCAGCTCATTTATGTTGGGTAAAACGGTATTGGATTTGGAAAAAGACGAACAAAACATCTTTACCATGGCGGGTTCGGGCTTTGCTTCAACGGTTCGACTTGCCAAAAGTTCGCCCGACACTTGGACCCCGATTTTTATGGAAAACAAGACCCCGATTTTACAAGCATTGGAAGAGTACATCGATAACCTGCAAGCTTTTAAAGTCTTGTTGTATCGTGAAAATAGGGAAAAGATGAAAGGTGTTTTAAAGCAGATTAATTATATTGGAAATGTCATAGATAAACTAAAAGCTTAAAAATCTCAAATTGTAAGTGTTACTTAATTTTGTTGAATAAAACTATTTTGACTCTATTATAGATCTAGGTGGGTAATATATGTAATATCTCAAAGAATAATGTCACCCCTTCGGGATTTAAAGACTTTATTTAATTGTTTCTTTATTTAATTGTTTTATTATAATAATGTCACCCCTTCGGCTTATTTAATAAACCCCGAAGGGCTGATATAATTATAGAAAATTTATGACGTTAAAAACATAAACCCCGTAAGGGGTGAAATTATATAAAAAGATACTAACCATGATTATATGATTCTTAAACCTAATTCATCATTACCCACACAAAACAACATAGAGCCACTATTTTTTTGATAAAGTAAAAAAAAACTGTCCCAAAAATGAGACAGTTTTTAAAATAAAAATTATTGACAATCTACTTATTAAAGTTTGTTACAACATCTCCTTTTTTAGTAGAATAGTTTACTTTTAAAGCATTTACTTTTCTCAGTTCTTCTTTGATATCGGTGATAATTCCCATTCCTACGTCTGTATCAGCTTTGATAGATGTAATCATCAATGGTTTCTCTTCTTCACGTTTAGCTGCTTTTTCTTTGAGAACAAAAGGACCAACATCAGTTACATTGGCAAAAGCATCACCTAATTGAATACGTGGTTCTTTTCCAAATTTGGCTTGATATTTTTTAATCGGCGTGCCAACATAAATGTAAGAAACCAAACTTTTCTTCTCTATCTTTTTAACTTGATCGGCAGACGGCATGCGAACCGTTACTTTTTTCTCACCGTTCTCTCTCATCACGGTTGCCACCATAAAGAAGAATAAAAGCATAAATACAATATCCGGTAATGACGCCGTTGATATTGCCGGCGTTCCACTATCTTTTTTCTTTGAAAATTTACCCATAATTAATTTATCTTTTTGGTGTGGATTCTGCTATTTTTTGCGGAAAGGCATCTTTAACTACCTTTTGTTCATCTTCTGTCAGTTTTTCAAAAGGCTTGCCGTATTTTTGTTTGGCATAGCGATTTCTGACATTGTTATAAGCTGCAATCAGTTCATTATAAACGGATATATACATTTTATAACTGGTTTCACGTGTATGTTTGATACTGATAACAGCCTTTTGCGGACTATCCGATGATTTAGGATCTTTGCCATTATTGGTAATAAATTCAATGGCAATATTTTTGACATCTTTGACATCCGCCGGTTCTTCTTCTATCATCATTTGGTCGTTACCGTTGATAACGATTTCCAAAACATTTTTCTTTTTAATAACCGGTGGCGGCGGTTGATTTTTATCTTCCGGCGGCGGCAATTTTCTTCGGATACCATAGTTACTTTCCATAGTAGTGGTCACCAAGAAGAAAATCAGCAGCAAAAAGGCAATATCTGCCATAGATCCGGCATTGATTTCTTGTAATTTTCTTTTAGCCATTTTTTTTTATTTAAAATTAATTAAGCTTCGTCATCAGTGTCTTCATATTCTTCATCGTATTCTTCAGAAACTTTATTACTACCACCCATACCTATTCCGGACAAAACAGGAGATAAAAACATTAACAAAACGGCAATAGTACCAAGTATATAAAAAGTATATAAGCCTGTATCTACCCAATTTGATGTCGTTGCATCTACGTCGATATTAGGGTTATAATGTACAGGTTGATTTGAAGCCAAAACATATTTGGCTATTGCAACGATTAACAAAAACAAAACTGTTACAAGTGCCGTTTGTTTTAATTTCTCGGGATGTGAAAGCATTTCTTTAAACCATACCCAAACGGAAGCTAGTAGTGTAAAAGCTAAAACGACATACGTAAACTTGAGCATACCGTCAATATAACCATCGGCATCTTCCGTATCTTTCATTATCATAATATAGAATATCAAACCTATTACAGCAATAATTCCAACTATGATTTTATTAGTTAAACTTATTTTCTTATCCATTGTATTATTAATTATTTTTTGTGACTATATTTTACCAACATATCTACCAATGAGATGGATGCATCTTCCATTTTGTTGACAATGCTATCAATTTTTGCAATGATAAAGTTGTAGAATACTTGTAAAATAATAGCAACAATCAAACCGAATACGGTTGTTAATAATGCCACTTTAATACCACCGGCTACTAATGAAGGTTGCATATCACCGGCTGCTTCAATTTTGTCAAATGCTTGAATCATACCGATAACCGTTCCCATAAATCCGAACATGGGGGCAACGGCAATAAATAACGCTAACCAAGATACATTTTTTTCTAATTGACCTACTTGAACGTTGCCATAGGATACTACGGCTTTTTCAGCAGCATCAACACCTTCATCCATTCTTTCTAAACCTTCATAAAAGATAGATGCAATAGGACCTTTTTTGTTTCTCAATAATTCTTTGGCTTCCTCAACCCCACCTTCATCTAAAGCTTGTTCTACTTCTTCTAATAGGTTATCCGTATTAGTATCAGCAAACGATAAATAAATAATCCTTTCAATCGCAACTGCCAAACCTAAAATTAATGTTAGCAAAACAATTCCCATAAATGCCGGACCACCTTCAACGAAACGTTTTTTTAATTCTTGATGAAAAGATTTGGTATCTGATGCAGTAGCATCGGGATTTTTACTCTTTTCTACTTTCTTTTCGGTTTGTGCTTTTGCGTTTTGTGCTTGAATGTTAGATGTTACAAAAAATAACATTCCTACAATAGCCAGAATAGTAAATACTTTTTTCATATCAATTTTAATTTAATAGTTTTTATTTATTTCAGTTTTAATGTTTTACTTACTTAGCGGAGAGAGAGGGATTCGAACCCTCGGTACGCTTGTGACGCACACACGCTTTCCAGGCGTGCACCTTCGGCCTCTCGGTCATCTCTCCAGCGCCACAAATATAATTGGTTTTCATTGAAACACCAAATTTCGTTTTTTTCTTTTTTAAATAACGAATATGTATTGCTTTTTGGTATAATTTGAACAAAATTTTTTATTATTCACATAAAACACTGTTTTTTTTTATTGTTTTTATAATTTTTAAAGTTATCTTATTAGCTCATTTCACCGCGAATTGGTCTTTCAAAAGCTGATTTAATGGCTTTTTTTGATAATTTTTTCCCTAACAAGTACATCATTTTGGTTAAAGCGGCTTCTGTCGTTAAATCTTTTCCGTTATAAACACCGATTGACATCAACTTTCTACCGGTTTCATATTTTCCGGGTATTATTTCTCCTTTTTGGCATTGGGTTATATTAATTATATGTATAGATTTCTTTTCAATGGCTTCTTTAAGCAAATCAATAAACCAATCTTGTGTCAGAGCATTACCAGCGCCATAGGTTTCTAAAATAATAGCTTTGACATCAGGTATATCTATAATATGAGAAAAATAAGTTTTATTTAAAGCCGGATGAATTTTTATGATGATAATATTTTCTTCGAGATTTTTATGTGTATTAAAAATACCATCAGGAACAGGTAATATTCTATCTTTATAAAATTTAAGATCAACTCCTGATTGTGCCAATGGTAAATAATTAGGCGATTCAAAAGCATTAAAATGTTCCGAACTGGCTTTAACCGTTCTATTACCTCTTAATAGTTTAAATTCAAAATATATACCCACCTCGGGGACAATAGGCTGACTTCCTTGATAACTACCGGCTATCTGAATGGATGTTATTATGTTTTCTTTTGCATCGGTGCGTAAATCTCCGATAGGTAATTGTGAGCCGGTTAAAATAACAGGTTTTGACAAATTTTCTAGCATAAAACTCAATGCCGAAGCGGTATATGCCATAGTATCAGAACCATGAAGTATTACAAACCCATCATAATTATCATAATTCTCCTCAATAATTTTTACTAGAAGAACCCAATGCTCCGGACGCACATTTGACGAGTCAATTGGTTGTGCAAAAGATATAGTGTCTATCTCTTTTTCTATTAATTGCAATTCGGGAATATGCTCCATTAAACGTGAAAAATCAAAAGGGACCAAAGTTCCGGTTACTAAATCTTTGTGCATACCGATTGTCCCACCGGTATAAATCATTAAAATCTTATTACTGGGCATTATTATTAATTTGAGTCAAAAATAAAAATAATGCCGAATTATTAGATGTTTTTTTATCATAATTTTTATGACTGTAAAATCATTTGTAAATTAAATTGTCTATTTTTACTTTTTTAAACTTGTAAAAAGTGAACAGAATAATCGTAAAAGTCATTATATTATTTTTTTTGATTACATCCATATCTTTTTACTCATGTAAAAAAGAATTTAAAACAGCTTATGACCATAACAAAATCAAAAACGAAATTTTAAAATATCCTATAAAAGAACGTATTGTCAAATGGGATAGTTTAATAAATTTATATCAATCAGATGAGCTATCTAAAGGTTATTTGCTTTTTGAACGTGGCACTGATTTTTCAACCTTAGACAATAATAAAAAGGCAAATGAAGATCTGGAAAAAGCCTTAGTTATTTTTAAAAAATACCACCTGAAAGAAATGATGGCTAAAACTTACGTTAATATGGGTATTTCTTATGCATTTGACGGAAAAGAAAACACAGCTACCCAATATATTTTTAAAGGACTTGATCTGGCTTTGCAGTTAAAAAACGATAGAATTATAAGTCGAGCATACGGAGAACTGGCTCATATATATTACTTATACGACAATAAAGATAAAGCCATTAAATACCTAAAAAAATCCGGTGAAATGTATGAAAAAATGAAAGATACAGAAGCCATTTCAGCCGTTTATAATAACATCGGTATATTATATCAAGAAAAACACCGAACCAAAGAGGCTATTGATTATATAAAAAAATCAATAAATCTTAAAGATAGCATTAAAACAGATCCGCTTTTTTTAGTCGAAGGTTACGGTAATTTAGGAGCTTTAATATATGCTTATTCACATGATAAACAGAAAGCTTTTGAGTACTATCACAAAGCTTTAAAAATAGCAAAACGGCATCACGTAAAACCTAATTTAATTTATATTAACATGTCAAATTATTATGAAGAAATCGGTAAAATAGATTCAGCCAAATACTACATAAAAAAAATATTAAATAACAGTGAAAATGAAAATTATAAAGAAAAAATAGAGTTGTATGATAAACTTTTATATTTTGACCTAAAACAAAAAAAAGACACTGAAGCACTATCATTGTTAAATATCAGAGACTCATTGTATAAAATTCAACAAAAGATTATTAATGAAGAGAATCAAAAATCAATAGAGAGTAATTTAGCACTTTTAAACCAACAAAAACAATTGGAACAAGCCAAACAAATCAACAATAAAAACCGCATTATTTTTATCTTTATTATCATTATATTCTTATTGGGTTTATTGATTTCTTATCAACTTAATCGATTAGATAAATTAAAATATAAACAAGAACAGTTTATTTTAGAGCAAAAGGTATTACGTTCACAGATGAACCCTCACTTTATTTTTAATGTTTTAAGTTCTATTCAAGGTTCGTTGATACAAAACAAACCCATTATTTCAGCAACATATTTATCAAAATTTGCGCAATTAATCCGTCAAAACTTTGAATATGTTCAAAAAAAACAAATTTCATTAAAAGAAGAATTAGAAATGATTCAAAATTATATTGACGCTCAAAAATTTCGCTATAAAGACAAATTTGATTATGAAATAAACGTAGATGAGCAATTGTCAAAAGAGCAAGTTTTTATTCCTCCAATGATACTACAACCTTTTGTAGAAAACGCTATTGAGCATGGTTTTAAAAATATATCTTATAAAGGCAAATTAACTATTTCTATTACCAAAAAAGACGATAAAGTTTGTTTTGAAATTATCGATAACGGTTTAGGTTATCAACCCAAAGATGATCATAAAGAACACGCATTAGACGTTTTTAGAAAACGATTACGACTACTTGGTAAAGAAGCTATTGAGAGTTATAAAATAATACGTTTGAATAAAGGAACTAAAGTTAGGTTTTGCATCAATTTAGATACAACAAAAATCAATTTGTAACAAAAGTATCCTTTAAAAATATTTTATTTTATAAAAAATATTATCTTGCGACCTGACACACAAAGTTATAAACAATGAAAACTTTAATTGTTGAAGATGAAATTGATGCAAGAAAAGTGTTAAAATTTCTCTTAAACCAATACTTCCCTAATATAGACATTATAGGTGAAGTAGCATCAGTATCAAAAGCACGCAACATTATTTTGAATGAAAAACCCGAGTTAGTATTCCTTGATGTTCGCCTTGAAGATGGTTCGGGTTTTGATATTTTAGAAAACTTGGAGAAAATTGATTTTCAAATTATCTTTACTACTGCATATGATAATTATGCCATTAAAGCTATCAAATTTGCAGCAACTGATTATCTACTTAAACCCATTAATCCGGTAGAATTTAAAACTGCTGTGGAAAAAGCAATAACCAAAATACAACAGTTTGCAGGATATTTAAAAAATGAACAAAATACAAAAGATAATCAAACCATATCTGTTAAGACATCTCAACAAACGTATTTTGTCTCAATTAAAGATATTATCCGGCTCGAAGCTGATGGTTCGTACACTTCAATAGTTACTAAAGATGGACAAATAATCGCTTCTAAAAATTTAAAATTTTATGAAAAAATTTTGCCCGAAGATTTTTTTATCAGAACTCATCAATCACATTTGGTAAATAAAAAATGTATCAAAAGTATAGATAAAAACGGTATGTTAAAACTTTCAAATAATGATTTAGTTCCTATATCCTTTAGAAAAAAATCCGTCGTAAGAAACTTTTTAAAAAAACAGAATTAACAGCACTTATTAATTATTTTATTACGCTTATAAATTTTAGTTGAATAGACAGAATAATAAAACCTATATTTGCTTTATAAATTTATTATGTTTGTTTGTGTGATAAATTTGTTTGTGTTAAAAAGTACGCTAATAGACATTGGCGTGCTTTTTTTATTTGTAATTTTGACAAAAACAAACAACTTAATAGAATTATGATTTTTGATAATATCCTACAAACTATCGGTAATACACCTTTAATCAAAATAAATAAACTCAATCTTAATAAAAATGTAAACATTTCTGCCAAAATAGAAGGTTTTAATCCGAGTGGTAGTATTAAAGACCGGATAGCCTTAAAAATGATTGAACAAGCCGAAGCAAACGGACAATTAACCAAAACAAAAACAATTATTGAAGCAACTTCCGGAAATACCGGAATAGGATTGGCAATGATTGGAGCCATTAAAGGATATTCTGTTGAAATTGTAATGAGTGAAGCGGTTTCAATAGAACGTCGGAAACTTATTGAAGGTTTCGGTGCCAAAGTTATACTTACCGACAAAAATAAGGGTACCGATGGCGCCATTGAAAAAGCAAGAGAATTGGTAAAATTATATCCTGAAAAATATTTTATGCCTGACCAATTTTCAAATAAATATAACAAACTGGCTCACTATAAAACTACCGGAGAAGAAATTTGGAAACAAACTAATGGTAAAATCAACTATTTAGTCTCTGCACTTGGTACATCCGGCACCATTATGGGAATAGCTAAAACCTTAAAAGAATATAATCCTAATATTAAAATTGTAAGTGCGCATCCTGTCAAAGGGCATTATATACAAGGTATTAAGAATATGGAAGAAGCTATCGTACCGGCACTTTACAAACCTGAAAAAATAGATATTACCGTAATGGTTGAAACCAAAGATGCTTTTGAACTCAGCAGGCGAATAATGCGTGAAGAAGGAATTCCAGTAGGTATGAGTAGCGGTGCTGCGATGTTTGCTGCTTTAGATATAGCCGGCAAAATTAAATCTGGAAATATAGTTGTTATCTTTCCCGATCGTGTAGATAAATATTTAAGCACTGAACTATTCGACTAAACCATATAAAATAACATTGTTAAAACTAAAAAAAATAAGCAAATGCAAAATATTTTTATATATTTGGACTCATAATCAAAATTTTAAAAATATCATGAAAAAAAAAGCTCACCTTTTAGTGTTCCTATTACCTTTATACTTATTATTATCAAATGCAAGTGGCGCCCCTTTCGGTTACAGTGGGTCTCCGGGTGATAATGGGCGAACCTGTAACCAATGTCATTCTTACAGTGGCAGCGGTTATTCACCCACATTTGATGTTACCGGTATCCCTACTAACGGTTATCAACCGGGACAAACTTATCAATTGACCTTGAGCGTTTCCAATGTCAATACTGCAAAAAAAGGCTTTGAAGCTTGTGTAGAAGATGCTTCTCATCAAAAACAAGGTACGTTTTCCAGTTCCGATGGTAATACACAACCTATTCAAAGCAATACCTATATTACACATACATCAGCCGGCAATACACAATCTCAATGGACCTTTAATTGGACAGCACCGACAACATCTCAAGGTAATTTAACTTTGTATTTTGCAGTCAATATGGCAAATGGTGACTCTAATTCTACAGGCGACTATATTCAATCAGGTTCGGTAAGTATTCCGGAAAACACCAATGCTCTACAAAATATTGAAACCGGTAAAATCAAAATTTATCCCAATCCGGCAGAAATGTTTATCAATATAGACACCAAAGAATATAGATTCAATCATACCGAAATAATAGATGTATCAGGCAAAACTTACCCTGTTAAAATCAAAAATAATCAAATTGATATATCATCTTTACCGGCAGGTACCTATTTTTTAGAGTTGAAAAACGCTCAATACAAATCTATCAAACAATTTATCAAAAAATAAGCTGTATTTGACAAATTATTTTTTATCTTTGCAGCCAATTTAATTAAAAATAAATAGATTATGAACCATTATGAAACTGTTTTCATTTTAACTCCCGTTTTATCTGATGATCAGGTAAAGGAAGCAGTTAAGAAATTTGAAGATTTTTTAACTTCCAGAGGCGGTGAGATTATTTGGAAAGAAGATTGGGGGCTTAAAAAATTAGCTTACCCTATCCAACACAAGAAGACCGGTTTTTACAATTTGATTGAATTCAAATTGAATCCGGAAGACGTTAAAGATTTAGATTTATCATTTAGACGTGACGAACGCGTGATGCGTCATTTAATTGTCAAATTGGACAAATACGGCGCTGAATGGGCTGAAAAAAGAAGAGAAAAAATTAAAGAAGCTAAAAAATAAGGATTATGGCAAGCATTGATCAAAATTCAGGTAAACAATCTGAAATCAGATATTTAACCCAATTGGATATTGAGGTTAAACCCAATCAGAAGAAATATTGCCGGTTTAAAAAATACGGCATCAAATACATTGACTATAAAGACCCCGATTTCTTGATGAAATTCGTTAACGAACAAGGTAAAATCTTACCGCGTCGTATTACCGGAACTTCTTTAAAATACCAAAGAAGATTAGCCAAAGCTATCAAACGGGCACGTCACTTGGCTTTAATGCCTTATGTAGGAGATATGTTAAAATAAAAAAGAAGGAACGATGGAAATTATATTATTAAAAGATGTTGAAAATTTAGGTTTTACCGATGATATAGTGTCGGTAAAAAACGGATATGGCAGAAATTATTTGATACCGCAAGGATATGCCATATTAGCGACCCCTTCTGCAAAAAAAGTTTTAGCCGAAAAATTGAAGCAACGCGCTTTTAAAGAAAAACATATTGTTGAAGAAGCTCAAAAATTGGCAGAAAAACTCAAAGCCTTACAAATTAAAATTCCCGCCAAAGTAGGTGCAGGCGATAAATTATTCGGTTCCATCAACAATCAAAATTTGGCAGAAGTTTTAGCCAAAGAAGGTTTTGATATTGACAAAAAATTCATCCAAGTAATTGGAGGCAACGTCAAACGAATCGGAAAATATAATGCTAAAGTACGTTTACATAGAGATGTGATCGTAGATTTAGATTTTGAAGTGACCCCTATTCGTGACGAAAAAGCCATAGCTGAAGCTAAAGCCAAAGCTGCCGCTGAAGCCAAAAGAGCTGAAGCTGCTGCCGCTGCTGCTGAAAAAGCAGAGGGTGAAGCAACCGCTGAAACTGAAACTGCAGAATAAGTAGTTTTTTTCATAAAAAACACCAAAAGGTCGCCAAATGGCGACCTTTTTTAATATAAAAGACCTAACAGGTTTGCAAACCTGTCAGGTCAGATTTGATTATTCTACTAACCTAACAAACAAACCTTCATCGGCATTTTCTACTTTGGCTTGCTTCTTTTTGGTTAAACCTTTAATGGCTTTATCCCATTTTTTATTTGATAAACCGGCTTTTGATTTTAATTTTGACAACAATACCGGCGATTGCTCTTTAAGTAATTTCAAAACGGTTTTTTCATCATCCGTTAAAGCAACTGCTTTTTTCTCAGGTTTCATTTGCGGGAAGAAAAGCACTTCTTGTATGCTATCATTGTCTGTTAAGAACATGGTTAAACGATCTATTCCGATTCCAATTCCGGAAGTCGGTGGCATACCATATTCTAAAGCACGTAAAAAATCTTGGTCGATATACATGGCTTCATCATCACCTTTTTCTGACAATCTCAGTTGCTCTTCAAAGCGTTCGCGTTGGTCAATAGGATCATTCAATTCGGAATAAGCATTAGCTAACTCTTTACCGTTTACCATCAGCTCAAACCGTTCGGTTAAACCGGGTTTGCTACGATGTGCTTTAGTCAATGGACTCATTTCTTTGGGGTAATCGGTAATAAAGGTCGGTTGAATGTAATGATGCTCACATTTTTCACCGAAAATTTCATCTATCAGTTTACCTTTACCCATAGTCTCATCAACTTCAATATCCAGTTTTTTAGCAATTTCTCTAATTTCTTCTTCCGATTTACCATGCAGATCATAACCGGTATGTTCTTTAATAGCGTCTAAAATAGGAACACGCGGATAGGGCGCTTTAAAATCTATAATTTTATCACCCATTTTAACTTTGGTATCACCGGTTACTTCTTTGGCTACAGTTTCGAGTAGCTCTTCGGTCATGTTCATCATCCAATTATAGTCTTTGTAAGGCACATACAATTCCATAACGGTAAACTCCGGATTATGCGTTTTGTCCATACCTTCATTTCTAAAATCTTTGGCAAACTCATAAACCCCGTCAAAGCCACCAACTATCAATCTTTTAAGATATAACTCATTAGCAATACGTAGATATAAAGGAATATCCAAAGCATTGTGATGCGTGATAAACGGACGTGCAGCTGCACCACCCGGAATAGGCTGCAAAATAGGTGTTTCCACTTCCAAATATCCACGCTCATTAAAAAAGTTGCGCATGGTATTGATAATTTTGCTGCGTTTGATAAAAGTGTCTTTTACTTTATCGTTCACAATCAAATCGACATAACGTTGACGATAACGCAATTCCGGATCAGAAAAAGCATCGTGTACTTTGCCGTCGGCATCTACTTTTACCACAGGAAGTGGTCGTAAAGATTTCGATAAAACCGTTAATTCCTTCACATTGATTGACGGCTCTCCCACTTGTGTTTTAAACACTTCTCCTTTAACGCCAATAATATCACCAATATCGAGCAATTTTTTAAAAACCGTATTATACATGGTTTTATCTTCTCCGGGACATAATTCGTCACGGTTGACATAAATCTGCATACGTCCGGTAGCATCTTTCAATTCGGCAAAAGATGCCTTGCCCATAATACGACGGCTCATCATCCGTCCGGCTATTTGGACTTCCTTACCTTCATATTCATTGAACCGGTTTAAAATATCAGCAATCTTAGCCGTAACTTGATATTCATCTGCCGGATAAGGATCGATACCCAATTCTCTCAATTTACTTAAAGACTCTCTTCTGACAATTTCTTGTTCGGATAACTGCATAAAAATGTTTATTTTAATTAAAACGCAAAGATACTATATAATAGTTAAAAAAGATTGAAACCAATATAAAAAATCCCGTCTAAAGAAAAGCTTCAAACAGGATTTTTTAACTTAACTAAAACTAAGCTATGATGGTTTAGGTTAACAACAAAATAATATCAATTAATAATACTTCCGTTTTTTGTCAAAAATAAAAAATCACGGTATCAACTTTCAAATTGTAGGGAAAATCAACTGTTTTTCAAGGAAATTTATAAATGAATTAAGGAAAAAAGGAAAAAACCGGCATATGATCACATATGCCGGAATTTTTAGGGTAACAAACAAACAAACTTACATTAAGCTAAACGAAACTTTAATGTAGCTGATACAAATATCTGACAAAATTATAGGCTGAAAAAAGATTAGGGATAATTCGTTCTTTTAAAAGGAAATTTATGTATTTTTTAGGGATAAAAGTCTCATTCAAATTAATATAATTACGGGATTTAATAAATATTTCTTTCATCAAGTTTAAATATCAATTATCTAAAAAATAAAATTGATATAATAGTTTTTTGCCAAAATAATCGATTAACTAAATAATCAAACCATCAAATCAACAATTCTTACTAAATTTGCAAAAGAACCAAATAATTATGATCCAACATGGCACTTTTATCATATCATTAGATTTTGAACTCTTTTGGGGTATCTTTGATAAAGCGGATGTTTCAAAAAAAAGCAATTATTTTGATAACACTCTTGCTGCTATTCCGGATATTTTAAAACTATTTGACACATACGATATTCAAGCAACTTGGGCAAGCGTCGGTTTCTTGTTCTATAATAATATAACAGATTTAAAAAAGCATTTGCCGGATAGAATACCTAATTATAAAAACAAAAGGCTTTCTGCATATCATTATATTGAAACCAGATATGACGAAAAATATAAAAAATACCACTTTGCACCGTATTTAATAAAAAAAATTATTCAAACTAAAGGACAAGAAATCGGTTCACATACTTTGTCACATTATTATTGTTTGGCTGAAGGACAAAATATAGATGACTTTGAAGCCGACCTCAAACAACATATCGCTGTAGCCAAAAGATTTGGGATTACCTTAAAAAGCTTGGTATTTCCCCGGAATCAATATAATCAAGCATATGAAGATGTTTTATCAAAATACGGCATACAATACATAAGAACCAATCCGGATGTTTGGTATTGGGATACAACTAAAAAAGAGAACTTATTGACAAAAATTTTTAGAACAGCAGATGCTTACTTACCGCTTCATAATACTCTCTTGGATTTTAACGACATCAAAAAAAATAAAATTATTAAAATTCCTGCCAGCCGTTTTTTTAGACCTTTAAGTCCTTATAAGATATTGAATAAACTCCGATTAAATCGTATTAAAAAAGAAATGACCCGTGCTGCGATGCAAAAAAAAATTTATCATTTATGGTGGCATCCGCATAACTTCGGATCAAATCCGGAAGAAGCGTTAAGAGAATTAACCGAACTACTACAGCACTTTCAATATCTACGACATAAATATAAATTTAAAAGCCATAGTATGTCAAGTATTTTTAATAAATAGCATTAACAGAAAACTTTCTGATTTATAATTACATAAATGAATCTTTCATTGACAAATTGCTAACAAAAATTTACTGTTAAAAAATAAACAGTATTTTTAGGTATTGACATAACTTTTTTATTAAAATTGTTAAATTAATGATTATCTTTTAATTATTTAAAGAATAGATAGCTATTTATTTGCTTTTAGGTTTTTATTTTATAACTTTGATAATTAATCTATAAAAAAAACACTATGAAAAAGCAAATTATCTATTTACTTTTTGTGCTATTTGCTGTCAGTTGGCAGTCAAAAGCGCAATTTAATGAAGGCTTTGAAGGCGCTACCTTTCCGCCTGCAAACTGGACAATTATAAATGATGGTGATGCCAATGGTTGGCAAGCAAGTTCAACTGCTCATACAGGTACCGGAGCTGCTGAAATTAATTACTCATCAAATGCTCACGACGATTGGTTGATTACTCCTGCTATTTCAGTTGTATCAGGATCAACTGACAGAATCAGTTTTTGGGCTAAAAACCGAAGTAGTTCTTGGTTAGAACAATTTAATGTAATGCTATCAACAACCGGAACAGCCAAAGCTGATTTTACAGTTACTTTAGATTCTAATGTTGAGCCACCTACTGATTATACTCAATATCAATATGACCTTTCGGCTTATGCCGGACAAACGGTTTATGTTGCTATTCAAGCAATTTCTACAGATGAATGGACATTATACATTGATGATGTAGTTAATGATGCCATGCCATCTTGTCTTGCTCCAAGTTCACTTAGTGCTAGTTTTCCTTCTACTACTGAAGCTAACTTAACTTGGACAGAAAACGGTTCTGCCACTACTTGGAATATTGAGTACGGTCCAACAGGTTTTCCTCAGGGACAAGGAACAATGATAAACGGCGTAACATCTAATCCATACACACTCTCCGGTTTAACACCAAGAACTGCTTACGACTACTATGTTCAAGCAGATTGTGGTGCCAGTGGGGGTACAGGAACCAGTGACTGGATAGGTCCTTATTCGTGGACGCAACCTGATAACGGAGATGATTGTGGTCTGCCAATTATGGGTACAGTAGTACAAGATTGTACACAATCTACACCATTAACATTAGATTTCTCTAATGCTATTAGTGAATATTTATCAGGTTGTGATGGATATGGAAATTATGGTTACTGGGTTAAAATAACTTGGCCTGCCTCAGGCTCATTAACTATTCACAATACCGGTAGTGATGTCGGTGTAGTACTTTTAGATGCTTGTGGAGGAAATGAATTATATTGTAATAACAATAGTCTAGGGACCAGTTTAGCTTTACAATCTACTAGTTTAAGTGGAGCGGATATTTGGATGTATTTCTGGAAAGATTCTGCTGACGGTACAGCAGATATTTGTTTACAGGAAAATACATGTCCATTCCCTACAAGTTTAAGTACAAATAATATCACAGAAACATCAGCAGATTTATCTTGGACAGAAAACGGTTCTGCTTCAACTTGGAATATTGAATATGGTCCTGCCGGTTTTGCTCAAGGATCAGGAACTGTTATAAGCGGGGTTACGACAAACCCTTATACTTTATCCGGATTATCTCAAGGAACCGATTATGACTTTTATGTACAAGCTGATTGTGGTGGTGGAGACACCAGTGTTTGGAGTGGTCCCGGAACTTTTTCAACAGCATGTGGTATTATCACTCCTGATTATTCACAAGATTTTACAAGTTTCCTTCCCAATTGCTGGGATGAAAATACAGGACCGGTTTCAGGACCTACAGGAACTTCCGGATCAAGTTTATGGACCAGTGACGGTTTTGCAAATAACGGTTCATCAGGAAGTGCTCGTGTAAATTTATATACTAACACTCATAATGAGTGGTTGTTAAGCCCGCACTTTGATCTAAGTGGTGATAGTTACGAACTAAATTTTGATGTAGCTGTTACTGCCTATTCAGGAACATCCGCATCAGCCATGGGATCTGATGATCAAGTTCAATTATTAATATCAACAGATGGTGGAAATAACTGGTCAAATCTAATGACATGGGATGTGAATAATACACCCTCAAATACAGGAGATAATTTAACTATTGACTTGAGTGCATATAATCAAACAGATGTTCAATTTGCTTTTTGGGCAAGTGACGGCAGTGTGAATGATGCAGAAGATTACAACTTTTATGTTGATAATTTTATTGTAAGAGTTCCTCCAACCTGTCCTAATCCGACTCAAGGTATAGCAAATAATATTACCAATAATTCAGCACAATTAAGCTGGACATTAGGTGGTAACGAAACTACATGGAATATTGAATATGGACCCGCCGGATTTACTCAAGGCAATGGTACCATTATAAGCACTTCTTCAAACCCTTATACTTTAACCGGTTTAACACCCGGAATAATGTATGATTGGTATGTTCAAGCTGATTGTGGCGGTGGAGATACCAGTACATGGGATGGACCTTATGTATTTACAACTTTGCCGGGTTGTGGTGGAAAATTCTATGATGAAGGTGGACCAAACAATGATTATTCAGCCTATTCAAATCAAGTCGTTACAATATACCCTGATAATCCCGGAGATGCTGTAACAGTTACTTTCAATAGTTTCGAAGTAGAACAAGGATGGGATGGAATGATTATTAAAAACGGTCCTTCAACTTCATCACCTATTATTAGTTCAGGTTCTACTTATAATCGAACAAATTGTCCTAATGGTGCATGGACAGGCAGTGCCGGCGGAAACTACTCTGCTGATGGTATGAGTTTTACATCTACCGACCCATCCGGCGCTTTAACATTTATCTTTAAATCTGATTTCAGTGTAGAATATGCCGGCTGGGATGCTGATGTTACCTGTAATCCACAACCTTCATGTGACGGTATTATTCCTGATTATACAGAAGATTTTACCTATTACTTACCCTCTTGCTGGAAAGAAGGCAAAGGAAATCCTTCAAATTTAAATATTGTTGATAGCCGTTGGACTTATGACGGATTCCTTAACAGTGACATTAGTGGTTCCGCACGTATTTATATGTATGGGACACAAACTCAGGTTAATGATTGGTTTATTAGCCCATCATTTGACTTAAGTACCGGAGGTTACGAATTAAGCTTTAAAGTAGGAATAACCGGTTTCAGTAATTCCGGAGGCGTAACTATGGGACCCGATGATTTTGTAAAACTCATGGTTTCTACCGATGGTGGTAACAGCTGGACTGAAATGACACAGTGGAATAGCCTTAATAATCCTTCAAATATAGGTGACTACTTTGCTTTTGACTTATCAAACTATGCTGGTAATTCTGATGTCAAATTTGCATATTATGCCAATACGGGAACAAGTGCGCAAGGAGGCTATAATTTCTATGTAGATGACTTTGTCATCAGCGCTTCAGAATGTGCTGCCCCCAGTAATTTAACTACGACCATAACCGGAACTACTTCAGCTATCTTGTCCTGGACGGATACCAATGCAGGTTCTGCATCATATTTAGTAGAATGGAAACCTGTTAACTCTACAACTTGGGATAACTATACCACGGCAGCAGGAGCCACCTCATACACAGTGACCGGCTTAACAGCTGATACCGAATATCAATGGCGCGTAACATCAGATTGCGGGGCTGGATTAAACGGACCAATTGTATCAGGTAATAACTTTATCCCGACCTGTGTACCTATTGTACCTAATTATCTGCAAGAATTTACAACTTACCTTGATGAATGCTGGATGGAAGGAAAAGGGAATATGACCAGTTTCTATCCTGCCAATTCTCGTTGGACAAATGATGGTTTTGCCAATAATGGTACAACAGGAGCCGCACGTATAGTACTATATGCTAATCCTAATGACAGCTGGCTTATAAGTCCCGAATTTAATTTATCAGGAGGTTCTTATACACTTGAAATGGATGTTGCTGTAACAGGATTCTCAAATATCGGGCAAGCGCCTATGGGTGCAGATGATGAAGTCAATGTACAAATCTCAACGGACGGTGGTATCACTTGGAGCGTTATCTATACTTGGACAGCTAATAATGTTCCATCTAATTCCGGCGATCATGTAGCTATTGACTTAAGTAACTATAATGGATTTGCTAAATTTGCTATAGTCGCTTCAGATGGCTCAACTGCAGATTCAGCATATAACTTCTACGTTGACAACTTTGCCGTTTCTAATACTGTCATTAGACCCACAGTTATTGAAAACACATATGATGTCAACATCGGGCAAAATGATAAAGTATATCGTATATTCACTACCGATAAACAAAAAATGTTAAATGTAACAGCTTATGACGTATCCGGTAGAGAAATTTACAGAGCCATGAATATTAATTCCGAAGAAGTTGAAACTCAAATTAATGTTAAAGCTGGAAGTTTGATTATTTTCAGAATAGAAATGCCGGATCATTCGGTTGTAATTAAGAAAAGTATCAAGCGTTAACAACACGCTGTTTTGGTAAACTTTGTAAAAGGTGTCGATTTTTCGACACCTTTTTTATTATAAAAATTAGGATTATCAAATTTTTATGTTACTTTTGTAACCTAATAACCTAAAATTTAAACATTATGATTAAAAAAAGCATGTATGTCATTATGACGTTCTTATTAAGCTTGTCAATCTATGGACAAGGAACACCGATTATTACCATGATTGCCGATGGTGATGAAACAGGTGGGGTACCAAAAGTGCTTGAAATTTATGCTGATGGCACTGTTGATTTTTCAAATTATTCACTACAAAAGCAAGCTAACAATAGCACAACTTGGGGAACTCCTTATCCTCTAAATCCTCTAGGTACAGTAACAAATAGTTTTGCATATGTGTATAAAGATGGTATAATTAACGGACAAAGTGCTTTTGCCTTAAACTTTCCGTCCGTAACAACTTCTCAAAGTATTGATACCGGAAATTCAAATATTTTGAGTATTAATGGCGATGACAGAGTTAGAATTATTGAGACAGCAACAGGAAATATTGTTGATATTTATGGGGTAGATGGACAAGATGGTACCGGTAGAGTATGGGAATATAAAGACGGTTTTTCCAAACGTCTTAATCAAACAGGACCTGATGCCGTTTTTGATGAAACTAATTGGAGTTTTAATAATAATGCACTTAACGGAAACGGCGCCATTCAAAATGGTGAGATATATGAAAATATTATTGGTATAGGCACTTTCGTTCCTGCAAGTACAGCAAACTGTAATCCTCCTACACAGGGAACAAGTTTCAATATTACGGATACTTCCGTTGATCTTATTTGGGCAGCCGGTGGCAATGAACCATTGTGGAGTATAGAATACGGTCTTACAGGTTTCACACAAGGACAAGGTGCTACTATTAATACTGCCAACAATCCTTATACTTTAACCGGATTAACAGCAGGAACCACCTATGACTGGTATATCCGTGCAAATTGCAGTACCGGGGTATCAAGCACTTGGGCAGGTCCTTTTACTTTTACAACAACTAATACCAATGGTGATCCTTGTGTTGGTATTATTCCGGATTATACACAAGATTTTGTTAACTATTTACCACAATGCTGGCGTGAAGCCAAAGGTTTCCCCGGTAATCTAACTATGACCAATAACCGTTGGACATATGACGGTTTCCTTAACCAAGGTACAACAGGTGCAGCACGTGTTTATATTTACGGCACCGCACAACATACTTCCGAATGGCTAATCAGTCCGTCTTTTGATTTAAGTAATGGTAACTATGAATTATCTTTCAAAGTCGGAATCACCGGTTTTAGCAATACAGGAGGCGTTACAATGGGAATAGATGATTCGATTGCCTTATTGGTTTCTATTGACGGAGGAAATACTTGGAGTAATATAGTTAATTGGACACCCAACAACAACCCTTCAAATGTCGGTAATTATTATGCTTTTGATTTAGCAAATTATGTTGGTAATTCAGACGTAAGATTTGCTTTTTTTGCAAATGCAGGTGATACGGCTCAAAATGGTTATAATTTTTACGTTGATGATTTTGTTATAACCGGTACCGGATGTCCGGGCGCATCTGATCTAAACACGACTATCACCGGAACAACATCTACCATTCTATCATGGGTAGATAACTCATCCGGAATTGCATCATATCTGGTTGAATGGAAGCCTGTTAACTCTACAACTTGGAATAACTTTACCACAGCAGCAGGAGCCACCTCATACACAGTAACCGGCTTAACTGCTGATACTGAATATCAATGGCGTATTACTTCCGACTGTGGTGTCGGCACTTCAGGTGTAACCGTATCGGGTAATAATTTCATTCCTACTTGTGTTCCAATTGTTCCGGACTACTTACAAGAGTTCACTAACTTCTTAGATGAATGTTGGATGGAAGGAAAAGGTAGTATGACCGGTTTCTACCCTGCCAATTCACGTTGGACCAATGATGGTTTTGCCAATAACGGTACCACCGGTGCCGCACGAGTGAGACTTTATACCAATAGTTTAGATTCTTGGCTTATCAGTCCTGAATTTGATTTATCAGGTGGAGGCTCTTACATGCTAAGTATGGATGTAGCAGTAACTAAATTCTCAGGGTTTTATCCATCACAAATGGGTAATGACGACGAAGTTAATGTTCAAATCTCAACCGACGGCGGTATCACTTGGCATGTCTTATATACTTGGACTGCTAATAATGTTCCTTCTAATACCGGAGACAATGTTCTTATAGATTTGAGTAACTACAATAGCTTTGCCAAATTTGCTATTGTAGCATCTGATGGTTCTATTGCTGATTTGGCTTACAATTTCTATATTGATAATTTCCATATTTTTAATTCTGCAGCAAGACCTGATGTACAACCAAGTCAACTTACAACAAACTACGATATTAAATTAGGACAAAATAATGATGTTTTCAATATTTACAGTCCCGAACAACAAAAAATACTTAATATTACAGCTTATGATATGTATGGTGTTGAACTTTATCGCGGTTCAAATCTGAATAGTGATAAAATACAAATACCTATCAAAGCCCGAAAAGGTAGTTTAATTATCTTTAAAATTGAAATGCCGGATCATAATATTATTACAAAAAAAGCTGTTAAACAATAGATTTTATTGAAATTTATCTAGAAACAGGTCTGCTAATGTAGACCTGTTTTTTTATGTATCTTTGTGTGGTTATAATAATTACAAATGACTGGAAAAATATTACGCATTACTACAGTACCTATTTCTCTTTACAAGCTCCTGCAAGGACAACCGAAATTTATGATACAAAATGGTTTTGATATGCTTCTTGCCAGTGCCGACGGAACAGAAATTCCAAAAATAGAACAAGAAACCGGTCTTAAGGTTAATATTCTACCCTTAACTAGAAAAATATCACCAATCACAGATTTGAAAGCTCTTTGGAAAACTTATAAACTCATTAAACAGACCCAACCAGATATTGTTCATACACACACACCTAAAGCCGGCATTATTGGTATGTTGGCTGCAAAGTTAGCGGGTGTCCCGGTACGCATGCATACGGTTGCCGGAATGCCGTTATTGGAAACAACCGGAATAAAAAGACAAATCTTAAATTTAGTAGAAAAGCTAACCTATAAGTCAGCTACAGGTGTATATCCCAATTCATTTGGACTGAAAAAGATAATCTTAAAAAACGATTTGACATGCCCTGAAAAACTAAAAGTTTTGGCTAATGGTAGTTCCAATGGTATTGATTTAAGCTATTTTAATCCCGAATTATATTCTGAAACACATAAACAAACCTTGAGAAATGATTTAAATATTTCTAATAATGACTTTGTTTTTAGTTTTGTTGGTAGATTAGTAACCGATAAAGGAATAAACGAACTGATAAATGCTTTTGTCCGTTTACAAAAAAATTATAATCATATCAAATTACTTTTGGTGGGAAATGAAGAACCCGATTTGGACCCGTTAAATCCGAAAGTAAAAAAGGAAATTAAAACCAATATTAGCATTATTACTACCGGATGGGTTGACGATGTTCGACCTTACTTGGCACTTTCCGATGTATTTGTTTTTCCCAGTTATCGAGAAGGTATGCCTAATGTAGTCATGCAAGCCGGTGCAATGAGACTGGCTTCTATTGTATCCGACATCAACGGTTGTAATGAAATTATCGAAAATAAAAAAAACGGTATCATAGTTCCTGTTAAAAATAGCCATGCTCTCTTTGAAGCCATGAGAGAATTATTAACACAAAAGGAATTATTATTAAAACTACAAAATAATGCCCGTCCTTCTATTCAATCCCGATTCGATCAACAATTGGTATGGCAAGCTATTTTAGATGAATATCGCAAACAATTAAACCAAAAAAGAAAATAAGCATCATACATAAAAACATTCATTATGAAAAAGAAATATTTAGTTTGGTTATTCATTCTTATCTTGGTATTGGATGCTTGTAAAAAAGAATCATCAAAAAGTCAATCATCTAACAGTAGCTTAACATACACCAAAGAAACCATATCATATAAGCAAGTACCGGGCGTCAATCAAAATTTACTTAATTTAGACATTTACTTTGATACGAAAAAGCTTTCACCTAAACCTGTCATCATTTGGATTCACGGAGGCGGATGGTGCCTTGGAGATAAAACCAATCAAATGGATAACAAAAAATATCTGTTTGCATCTCTCGGTTACATTTTGGTAAGTATTAATTACCGGCTCAGTCCGTTTCCCTATCAAATTAACAATCCGGATAGAATAAAATTTCCTGTTCATAATACTGATATAGCAGATGCTATAAAATGGATATATGACAACATTTCACAATATGGAGGCGACCCTACAAAAATTATTTTATTAGGTCATAGTGCCGGTGCACATTTAGTTGCTTTGACCGGAACCAACCGAAGTTTTTTACAACAAGCTAATGTACCCGTTCAAAATATTAAGGGTATTGCATGTATAGATACCAAAATGTATGATGTTTACGATGTCATTCAAAATCAAAATAATCCTGATGATATGTATCTCAATGCATTTGGAACAGATCCGCAAGAAAATATTGACGCTTCACCTATTCGACAACTTAACAATCATTCATATTTTCCGAAATTTTTTATTGCCAAAAGAGGAAATTTTGATCGGATAAACAGAGCCAATCAGTTTATTAATGCTTTACAACAAGCAGGGATTGAAGTAACCGAAATTGAAGCTAATATGTATTCGCATTCTGAAATCAACGATGCTATAGGCGCAGAAAATGAAACGGTAATCACACCGGCATTAGTTAATTTTATCAAAAATTGTTTAAATAATGATTGAACAAAATTTTATAAAATACCAAGCCCAAACTACCCCCAACCCAATGGGATTAAAAGTATCTCATGCCAAAGGAAGTTATATTTATGATGCTAACGGTAAAGCTTATCTGGATTTTGTAGCAGGCGTATCGGCAAATGTTATCGGGCATCAACCGCAACCGGTTATCAATGCCATCAAACAACAGTTGGACCGGTACATGCACGTAATGGTCTATGGTGAATTCATCCAAGAACCTCAAGTTGCTCTCTGCCAAAAATTAGCGAAACTACTTCCTGAGGGTTTATCAGTTACCTATTTAGTTAATTCCGGTACAGAAGCAACCGAAGGCGCCATGAAGCTAGCCAAACTATATACCGGCAAACCTCAAATTATAGCCGCACACCGCTCATACCATGGCAATACACAAGGTAGTATGTCGGTTATGGATTATCCGGAACGCAAACAGCCGTTTTTGCCATTGATACCGGGGGTATCATTTATCAATTTTAACAATTTTGACGATTTACAAAAAATTACTACTCAAACGGCAGCCGTCATCTTAGAAACCATTCAAGGCGGTGCCGGATTTATTGAGCCACAAAACGATTATCTAAAAGCTGTCAGAAAACGTTGTAATGAAACCGGTACTTTATTAATCTTGGATGAAATACAAACCGGTTTTGCCCGTACCGGAAAAATGTTTGGGTTTGAACATTATGATGTTACTCCGGATATTGTTATCACCGGTAAAGCCCTTGGTGGCGGCATGCCGATTGGTGCCTTTACCTCAACACCGGAAATCATGAAACGCTTAACCAATCCGGCTATGGGACATATCACTACTTTTGGCGGGCATCCGGTTATTGCATCTGCTGCATTGGCTACCTTGAACTATATTGAAGAAAACAAATTGTCCGAAGAAGCCCTTCGAAAAGAACAACTTATACGCAAACATCTCAAACACCCTAAAATCAAAGAAATACGCGGGCGTGGTTTGATGCTTGCGCTCATTATGGAGACACCGGAACAAGCCAATGAATTGGTTTTAAAAGCACTTGATAAAGGATTGATTCTGTTTTGGTTACTCTACGAAAAACGTGCGGTCCGCATCACTCCACCATTAACTATCAGTGATGATGAATTACTGAAAGGTATTGAGATTATTTTGAGAATGTTATAAGTAGTTTGAATGAGTGAGAAATAAGGTAAAGATTTAAAATTAAGAATGGGATTTCTTCCCTGCCACCCTTTGTCTGAATAACAAGCAAAATATTCTGTTTATCATTAAATATTTACATTTTATAGTGAGACCTACTAGGTTTTGAAAACCGAGTAGGTCTTCTGAAATTGTAACATTTTACAATCTTAATCGTTAAAGCATTATAAACACCAAAAATTATGTCAAACATTCTACAAGTTACGGATTTAACCAAAAAATTCGGACGACTAACAGCTGTTGACCGGTTGAGTTTCAAGGTTGAAAAAGGTCATGTTTACGGTTTATTGGGACCTAACGGTAGTGGCAAATCCACTACCTTGGGTATGATATTAAATGTCGTTAATAAAACCGAAGGTGATTTTAAATGGTTTAACGGTAAAATTTCTAATTCGGAAGCTTTAAAACGTATCGGTGCTATTATTGAACGCCCCAATTTTTACCCGTATATGACAGCTTGGCAAAACCTGAATTTGGTTTGTAAAATCAAAGAGATTCCAACGGACGGTATCGAAGAAAAATTAGAATTAGTAGGGCTAATAGAAAGGCAACACGATAAATTTAAAACCTATTCGTTGGGTATGAAACAGCGCTTGGCTATTGCTTCTGCTTTGTTAAATAATCCTGAAATGCTTATTTTAGATGAACCAACAAACGGTTTAGACCCTAAGGGAATTCATGAAATACGAAAAATTATAAGAGATATAGCCGATAAAGGTACTACCATAATTTTAGCTTCGCACTTACTAGACGAAGTTGAAAAAGTTTGTGATCAAGTTATTATTTTACAAAAAGGTAAAAAGATTTTTGAAGGCAAAGTGTCGGAAATGAGTCTTCAATCTTTTTGGTATGAACTACAAACCGACCAACCGGAAATGATCCATGATATCTTGTTGCAAAATGATGCTGTTCAAGATGTGATTATTGAAAATAACCTTATCAAAGTTTTTACGAAAACAAAAGATTTTTCAGGTAAAGAACTAAACAAATATTTAGCCGGACATGGTATTTTTGTCGAGAGTTTAGTCAAAAAACAACCCCGTTTGGAAGATGAATTTTTAAAAATTACGGCATGAAAAATTTTATCAAATTAATAAATATCGAATACTATAAAATCAAACATCACAAACTGAGCCGGATTCTGTTTTTGTCTTATTTTGTCTTATTAAGTAGTATTGCTTTGATTGCCGCTATTAAGTTCAAATTAGGGCATGTAGAAATCCATTTGGCAGAACAGGGTATTTTCAACTTTCCTTATATTTGGCACTTCAATACTTGGATAGCTGATTTTTTAACCTTCTTTTTGGCTATTATTGTGGTTTCCATGGTTACCAATGAATACAATTTTCGTACCGTTAAACAAAATTTGATCGACGGATTGACCAAAAAAGAGTTTGTCTTATCCAAATTTTATTTTTTAGTTGTATTAGCGCTTTTAGCCACACTTTTTATTTTTGTGATGAGCTTAATCTTAGGTTTAATCTATTCGGACTATACCAGTGCAGGCATCATTTTTAAAGATTTATATTTTTTACCGGCTTTCTTTTTAAAATTGTTGGGTATCTTTTCATTTATCATGTTTCTAGGTTTTTTATTTAAAAGGTCCGCTATAGCCTTGGGATTCTTTTTTATCTGGATGATTATTGAAGGTATTTTATATGGTTTACTCCGTTGGCAATTATTCAATAAAGATATGGCTGATAAAATTTCACAATTCTTTCCTTATACATCTATAAAAAATATACTTCCCGAACCAATAAGCCGATTGAATGCCGCCAAAAATATTGGTAAACAGATTGGAGAAAATATAGCTAAATTTGAAGGTATTCCATATAAAAATTTTATTATTATTTCAATTTGGATTATATTTTTCGTATATTTTTCACATAAAATACTAAAAAAAAGAGATTTGTAAACCAAAATATTTGTTTTTAACTTTGATAATATTATATTTGGGCTAAAATTTAAGTTTAAATGAAAAAGTTACTTCTAATATTCTCTTTTAGCCTCTTAAGCTTTACTTTACAAGCTCAATATGAAGCTGCCCATTGGTTTTTCGGCACACATGCCGGACTGGATTTCTCAGGTGGAGCGCCTGTTAGAGAACCGGGAGCGCAAATAGATACAGAAGAAGGTTGTTCCTCTATTTCCAACGCATGTGGAGATTTGTTATTATACACTGACGGTTTAACAATTTGGAATGCTAATCATCAAGTAATGCAAAACGGTTCGGGATTAAACGGTGATGCCTCATCAACTCAATCAGGCATTGTAGTTCCCAAACCCGGTGACAGACATATCTACTATGTTTTTACGGTTGATGACGCTTTTAGCGGACCTTCTACCTATGGTCTGCAATATTCTGAGATTGACATGACCTTAGATGGAGGACTTGGTGGTGTAGTTTCCGGACAAAAAAACATTCAATTAGTCAATAGTGCCAGCGAAAAGGTAACAGCTGTTATCAGCTCCGACGGAAACTCTGTATGGGTAATTACTACTGCACCCAGAACAACAAGTACCTCTGCTCCCTATTCTACAATAGGTGATAATATGAATACATTTTATGCTTTTCGAATAACATCATCCGGAGTTGAAACCACTGCAACCGTATCACAATTACCGCTTAATATATTTTATGGCATCGGCTATTTAAAAGCGTCGCCGGACGGTACTAAAATAGCTATGGCAAACGCCATGGACAATACCGCATATATTTTCGACTTTGACAATTCTACAGGTGTGATTAGTAACCCTGTACAGTTGAATCTAAACATGGGTAACGACTCTCCTTACGGGTTAGAATTCTCACCCGATAGTTCAAAATTGTATTTAAGCGATTGGTACAATAAATTAACCCAATTTGACTTATCTAACAACAATCAAGCAACAATTATCAGTACCAATACCAATTACAGAGCTGCCTTACAATTAGGACTTGACGGTAAAATTTACAGACCATATACTACCGACTATGGTTCTAATCAAAACACTGTAAGTGTTATTGAAAACCCTAATGAAGCCGGCACAGCTTGTAATTACAGACACCGTTACATCAATTTAGGATCAGGTATGTTCACTCATCAAGGTTTACCACCCTTTATCCAATCCTATTTTGTTCAAATACAAGCACCTAATGTTACAGCACAATTTAATAATACTTGGGAAGTTTCATCTAATGAAGAAATAGTCAGTGTTGACTGGGATTTTGGTGACGGAACTACAGCAACAAGTTACCCTGATAATCCACCTGATAACACCCATTCTCAAACCAACCATACTTATAGTACACCGGGTAATTATACAATTGTAGCTACTTTACATCTTTTTGTGGGATGTGATGTAACAGTTACACAAGTCTTCATTATACCTCCGGACGTAGAAGTAGAAGTTTGTGGCACCAATTTAAATGGAATTGAAACTTTAGATCTTCATCAATTTGACAACGATATAATTGCCAGTCAACCTAACCCCGGCGGTAGTTATGAAATACATTACTTTCTTAACGAATCTGATGCTTTAAATAACACAAATGAAATTACAGGATTATACACAAATAATACTAATCGTGATAAATTAACCTATAAGATTACTAATCTTTCCAGTGGTGATATCTTATATGGAACTTTTTACTTAAATATTAATCCCATGCCGGAGGTATTGCCGGTATCCAATTATGAAGTTTGTGATAACGATACAGATGGCATTGCCTCCATTGATTTATCAAGTAAACTACCTGAAATTTTGGGCAGTCGTAGCAATTCATCTTATGAAGTAAATTTTTATCCTACCCAATCCGATGCTGAAGCAGACACAAATGAAATAACCAATATAACTAATTATACCAACATAACTCCATTTGATGAAATTATTTGGTATAAAATTACCGATACCGGTTCAGGATGTACAAATACAGATTCATTTCACTTAATAATTAATCCGCTACCCGAAATTAATATGGACGATACCTACTTATTCTGTTTAGGAAGCTCCATTCAAATCGACGCACCGGCAGGTTTTGCTTCTTATGAGTGGTCAACAGGTGAAACAAGCCAATATATTTTAGTAAATACAGCCGGAGACTACACCATTAGTGTAACTGATGATAATGGTTGTACAAATAGTAAAACAATTACGGTTAATGCTTCTGATGTGGCGGTTATTGATGATATAATAATTAAAGATTTTAACGCTGATAATAATCAAATAACTGTTGTAGCCTCAGGAATTGGAGACTACGAGTATTCTATAGATGGTATCAACTATCAAGATTCTAATGTTTTTGAACATTTATATCCCGGTACTTATACAGTTTATGTATCAGACAAAAATGCTTGTGGTGTTGTAAGTCAAGAAGTTGATCTATTAGGAGCGCCACGCTTCTTTACACCAAACGGTGACGGATTTAATGATTTCTGGCAAATTATTAATATTACTAAAAAACCGGCTTCTACTATCGGTATATATGACAGATATGGAAAACTACTGACTACTTTATCTTCAGACAGTAAAGGTTGGGATGGAACATTGAATGGAAGACCTTTACCGGCAACTGACTACTGGTTTGTTGCTAATGTCAATGAAGAAAACAAAAAAGTACGTAAAGTTACCGGACATTTTGCTTTAAAAAGATAAAAAATATCTTAATAAATGATTTTATAAAAATAAATTCCCCAATTTTGCATTGGGGAATTTATTTTTAAATGAAACATTTCAAAATTTTATCAGATTTTTTACCGACAGGAGACCAACCTGAAGCTATTGAACAATTATCGAAAGGAATAGTTTCCGGTGAGAAATACCAAACTTTGCTCGGTGTAACCGGTTCAGGCAAAACCTTTACCATAGCCAATGTTATCGAAAAAGTACAACGACCTACCTTAATTCTGGCACATAACAAAACTTTGGCAGCACAGTTATTTCAAGAATTTAAACAATTTTTTCCGGATAATGCCGTAGAATATTTTGTGTCCTATTATGATTACTATCAACCGGAAGCTTACCTGCCCACCAGTGGTACTTATATTGAAAAAGATTTATCCATTAATGAAGAAATAGAACGCTACCGGCTCAGCACTACATCATCTCTGCTTTCGGGTAGACGTGATGTCATTGTTATTGCTTCGGTTTCCTGCTTGTATGGAATTGGCAATCCGACTGAATTTAAAAAAAATGTCGTTAAAGTCAATAAAGATATTCAAACCACCCGAACCAAACTTTTACATAATTTAGTAACAAGCTTATACAGTCGTAGTGAAATACCTAAAGCCGGGAGTTTTATCGTTAAAGGAGATACTATAACGGTTTACCCGCCTTATACCGACCGTTATTTTCGTATTAATTTTTGGGGAGACGAAGTTGATGATATAGAAATTTTCCATGTTGAAACCGGTGAACTTACAGATACCGTAGAATTTTTAGATATTTATCCTGCAAATTTATTTGTTACCTCACCGGAGCGACTTAATAATGCCATACAAGATATTCGGCGTGATTTAGGTAAACAAATTACATATTTTAAAGAAACAGGTAAACATTTAGAAGCTAAACGACTCAAAGAACGTACCGAATTTGACTTAGAAATGATTTCGGAATTAGGTTACTGCTCGGGAATTGAAAATTATTCACGATATCTCGACGGAAGACCACCGGGTAGCAGACCTTTCTGTTTACTGGATTATTTTCCGGATGATTATTTAATGGTTATTGATGAAAGCCATGTAACTATTCCGCAAGTTCATGCGATGTACGGAGGGGATAGGTCTCGAAAAGAAACTCTGGTAGAATATGGTTTTCGCCTACCATCAGCTATGGATAACCGTCCTTTAAAATTTGAAGAATTTGAGCAAATGCAAAACCAAGTTATTTATGTAAGCGCTACCCCGGCAAAGTATGAACTACAAAAATCAGGTGGAATAGTTGTAGAACAAGTGATTCGCCCAACCGGACTGTTAGACCCTATTATTGAAGTCAGGCCTAGACAAAATCAAGTAGATGATTTACTGGAAGAGATTCAAAAACGGGTTGAAAAGGATGAACGGATTTTGGTTACTACTTTAACAAAACGTATGGCTGAAGAATTGACTAAATACCTTTCTAAAATCAATGTACGCAGTCGTTATATCCACTCTGATGTTGACACATTGGAACGTGTAGAAATTATGCATGACCTACGAAAAGGTCTCTTTGATGTTTTAGTTGGTGTAAACTTGCTTCGCGAAGGGCTTGACTTACCGGAAGTCTCTTTGGTAGCCATTCTAGATGCTGATAAAGAAGGTTTTTTACGGTCACATAAATCTCTGACACAAACTATCGGACGCGCTGCCAGACACATTAACGGAACAGCTATTCTCTATGCTGATAAAGTTACCAAAAGTATGCAATTAACCATCGATGAAACCAACAGACGCCGCGAAAAACAGATTGCTTATAACCAAAAACATGGCATAACCCCAAAAGCCATTCAGAAAAGTTTGGATAACTTGATGAGTCAAAAACAACCTAAAACCTATATTTACGAAAAAGATTTAACAGAACAGGTTGCTGAAAGTAAAGCACTCTATCAAACCCCCGAAGCCATAGATAAACGGATCAGAGAACTGCGAAAAAAAATGGAAGCAGCCGCCCAAGAATTGGATTTTATCAAAGCGGCTCAATATCGTGATATGATTAAAAGCTTGAAAGAAAATAAAAAATAGTTGACTATTGTTAAAAAAATATTTATTTTTGATAAAAATACCACATCAATGCCTAAAAAAACAATACTTTTAATCCTAGGCTTACTCATTTCAGGAGTTGCCGGTTATAATTTTAAAACGGACCCTTATACTAAAGAAGCTGTTAAAAACGGTTTTTTAAATAATTATAAAGTTTATGCCATTCCCATACCCGATTCATTACAATTAGTGGACGAACCGGTACCTGTTAAACAAAAAGATGTTAAAGAACGTATTGACCGTGAATTGTTAGTCAACACTTATTGGCAATCTAACGGTCTATTATTGTTAAAAAGAAAAAATAAATATTTTCCTATTATAGAATCAATTTTAAAACAGGAAAGTGTTCCTGACGATTTTAAATATTTAGCAGTAGCCGAAAGCGGATTGCAAAATATTACTTCTCCTGCAGGTGCCAAAGGTTTCTGGCAGATTATGAAAAAAACCGGTAAAGAATTAGGACTGGAAATCAATGAAGAAGTCGATGAACGCTATAATTTGGAAAAAGCTACGGTTGCCGCGTGCCAATATCTCAAAAAAGCCAAGCAACAATACGGTTCATGGACTTTGGCTGCCGCCTCTTACAATGCCGGGATGAACAAAATAAGCAAAGAATTAGAACGTCAAAAGGTTAATAATTACTATGATTTATTATTAAATAGTGAAACGTCTCGCTATGTTCCTCGTATTATTGCACTGAAACATATTTTGGAACATCCCAAAGATTTCGGATTTGTATTTAGTCAAGATGATTTATACACCCCTTACGAAAGTTATGAAATTAAAATAGATACCGCCATAGAAGATTTAGCGCTCTTTGCCAAAGAACACAATATGACATATAAGGAATTAAAACTACTCAATCCGTGGTTACGCAGTGATAAACTGACTAATAAGAAAGGTAAAACTTATCGTATTAAAGTGCTGAAAAAGAAATAAATACACAATTATTTGCATTTTATAAAATCAATATTCCGCTTCAAACCGCTATATTTGGTGCGTTTCACCGCTGATTTTTTAAAAATATCCCGAAAAACCGCTTCGGTAATCTCTTCCCAATCTTGTTTGGTCATTTGCAGTAAATCGGGGTGCGGGTCAAAAAAAGGTTCGCTATGCGGCAAGCTGAATTTATTCCACGGACAAACATCTTGACAGATATCGCAACCAAATAACCAGTCTGCAAATTTGCCACGCATATCTACCGGTAATTCATCGCGTAATTCAATAGTTAAATATGAAATACACCGGCTGGCATTAATAGTTTTGTTGTTGAGAATGGCTTCGGTCGGACAAGCATTAATGCAACTGGTGCAAGTACCACAATGGTCGGTAGGAAACGGCGTATCATAGGTTTCAAAATCCAAGCTGGAAATAAGTTCTGCTAAAAAGAAAAAGGAACCTTTATTTTTTTGAATAATCAGACTATGTTTTCCCTCCCAACCGATACCGGCTCTACGCGCCCAAGCCCGTTCAAGTACCGGTGCAGAATCAGTAAATACCCGTCCTTCAACTGTTGTAATATTTGTTTCTATAAAATTGACTAATTCTCGCAGCTTATCTTTAAGTAAAAAATGGTAGTCTTTACCATAGGCATATTTGGCTATTTTGTAGGTATTTTCGGGTTGTTTCTTTTTGGGAAAATAATTATATGATAAAGAAATGACTGATTTAGCCCCCGGCACCAATAAACGCGGATCAAGTCGTTTGTCAAAATGGTTTTCCATATATGACATCTTTCCATGATAACCGTTATTAAGCCAATTTTCAAGACGACTTGCTTCTTCAGTTAAAAAAACAGCTTTGGCAAAACCTATATTGTTAAAACCTAAATTGTATGCTTTTTGCCTAATTTGTTCTTTTTGCCTATTGTTAATTTTCAAGTTTATTAGTTTAGAACCACACAAGACACATAAGTTCATATAAGCTTTTCTCTTATGTGTCTTATATGGTTATTAATTTATTTAACTCAAATTTTGTCCCAATTTATAAACTTTTTCCAGATAACTGTTACGACGTTCGTCGCTGGTGTTTTTCATCGGAGATAAATTGGTAAATTTTACCGGTTTTATACCACAATATCCTAATATTGCTTTTTTCATTGCCTTATGTCCCGGCGCTCCTAAAAACCATTTATAGTACCATATCGGTGAATCCATCGTAACTATAATACGTGCCGTTTTACCGGTTAGCAATGGCTTACGAATAGGATTGTTACCAATAAAATCATAAGCATAGCCTTTAGTAAAAATCCTGTCAATAAAACCTTTGAGAATAGCCGGAAAAATTGCCCACCAATTGGGATAGACAAACACCAAATGATCTGCCTGTAAAATCTCAGCTTGTATTTGTTGTAATATAGGTTCAACCGGTTGTCCGTACTTTTTATCTCTGGTCAAATTCAAATCAAAATCCAACTCAGCTAAATTATAAAGTTTAATCTTATCGGTTTTAGACTTAGCACCCTCGTAATATTTTTGAGCCAGTGACAAGGCAAAACTATCCTTATCAGGATGACCACAAAAAATTAAAATATTTTTAGACATAACCTAAAATAAACTTTGTTGATCCGGATTTTTAAATTTGCCGAGATGCTTGTATGCCAGTTCAGTGGCTTCACGCCCGCGTGGTGTACGCATCAAGAAACCTTCTTGAATCAAAAACGGTTCGTAAACTTCTTCAATAGTTTCCGGATTTTCACCAACTGCAGTTGCAAGTGTACTGATGCCAACAGGTCCACCCTTAAATTTATCGATGATCGTTGCAAGAATTTTATTATCCATTTCATCTAGCCCATGTTCATCTACATTAAGGGCTTTCAGGGCATATTTAGCAATTTCAATAGTTATTTTCCCATCACCTTTGATTTGTGCAAAATCTCTGACACGACGCAACAATGCATTAGCTATACGTGGTGTCCCGCGACTACGTCCGGCTATTTCAATAGCGGCTTCCATAGTGATTGGCACTTTAAGGATACCGGCACTTCGTTGTACAATATGTGTCAAAAGTTCCCTTGTATAATAATTTAACCGTGCATTGATCCCAAAACGTGCCCGCATAGGCGCCGTCAATAAACCCGAACGTGTAGTAGCCCCGATTAATGTAAAAGGCTCTAAATGAATCTGAACGGTACGGGCATTAGGTCCGCTTTCTATCATAATATCAATACGGTAATCTTCCATTGCCGAATATAAATATTCTTCAACAACCGGAGACAAACGATGTATTTCATCTATAAATAAAACATCTCGCTCTTCAAGATTAGTCAACAAACCAGCCAAATCACCGGGTTTATCTAAAACCGGACCTGATGTGATTTTTAGATTAACATCTAACTCATTAGCCAAAATATGCGCCAAAGTAGTCTTTCCCAATCCGGGTGGCCCGTGAAACAAAGTGTGGTCCAGAGCCTCACCTCGTTGATTAGCCGCTTGTACAAAAATTTTCAGATTTTCAATCACTTGCTCTTGTCCCGTAAAATCATCAAATCGTAAAGGGCGTAACTTCTTTTCAATTTCAATATCAGCCTGCGGCATACGATTCTTATCCGGATCTAAATTCTGATTTAACATAAGTCTTAAAATAATTATATCCAAAAATACAAAAATTAAGTCAACTTGATTCTCATGCTTAATTTTTATCATTTTTTTGTATCTTGCCATAAATATTTTAATTGATATGGGAGCATATATTTTAATAGGATTGATTGCTTTGGTAGGCATGTTAGTTCAAAGTAAACTCAAAAGCAAATTCAATTACTATGGAAAAATCCGTTTAAAAAAAGGCTATACCGGTGCCGAAGTGGCACAAATGATGCTCGAAGACAATGGTATCAATGATGTTAAAGTTGTCTCAACACCGGGGTTTTTAACCGATCATTATCATCCGGTTAAAAAAACGGTTAATCTCAGTGAACCGGTTTACAGTTCTAATAGTGTCGCAGCTGTTGCTGTTGCTGCACACGAATGCGGACATGCCGTGCAACATGCACGTGGTTATAAATGGTTAAAACTACGGTCTAATTTGGTACCGGTGGTGCAATTTTCATCCTCCATTGTACAATGGATACTGATTGCAGGTATTTTTTTGGTTAATAAATTTCCTCAGTTACTTTTAGTTGGCATTATTTTATTTGCTGCCACAGTTGTATTTAGTTTTGTTACTTTACCTGTAGAATATGATGCAAGTAACAGGGCTAAAAAATGGCTGATTAATAGAGATATTGTTGACAAAAAAGAAAGTCTTGGCGTTGCAGATGCCTTAAAATGGGCGGCTCGTACTTACGTAGTTGCTGCTTTAAGTTCATTGGCAACACTACTATATTACTTACAAATTTATAACAACAGACGTTAATCTAATAAACCTCAATTATTTTTTAATTGGGGTTTATTTTTAATACTAAATATCAAATGGCAAATATTACATTTCAACAATCTCATATCTTGTTTGCCCCATTCCTCAAATTATTAGCAGTAATAAGGTTTAAATTGTAAGTAAACAAAATATTCTATAAAGAAGATAAAATTCCTCCATTCATCATTTCATCTGACATAAATACCTAATAAACTAAAAATTACTATGATTATTCACCACGTATCCAAACAAAATTCTATTCTCAATAAATTTATTGCTGAAATCAGAGATAAAAATATCCAAAAGGACTCACTACGTTTTCGTACCAATATTGAACGAATGGGTGAAATTATCTCGTATGAGCTGAGCAAAACATTAAATTATAAACACAAAGACATAACAACACCTTTAGGCATTAAGCAAATGAAAGTGCTAGACGATCAAGTCGTATTAGCTTCTATACTGCGTGCCGGATTACCGTTACATATGGGCGTTCTTCATATTTTTGACGATGCTGAAAATGCTTTTATATCTGCCTATAGACATCATCCTGATAATAGCAATGAGTTTAGTATTCAAATAGATTATGTTGCTACACCCGGGATTGAAAATAAAGTTTTGGTTTTGGTAGATCCAATGTTAGCAACCGGACAATCTTTGGTCGCAGTATACGAAAAATTATTACAATTCGGAAAACCTAAAAAATTGCATGTTATTTCCATTATCGGGGCACAACAAGGTATGGATTATATTGCACAAAACTTGCCCGAGGATACGCATCTTTGGATTGCCGATTTTGATGCCAAACTAAACGATAAAGGTTATATTGTTCCCGGATTAGGTGATGCAGGTGATTTGGCTTATGGTAAAAAATTATAATAAAAAACGGGGTGCGATGCACCCCATCTTTTGGTTATTTTTTAAAAGCTTTAATACCCGGATATTCGGCAGTATCACCTAATTCTTCTTCAATACGAAGCAGTTGGTTATATTTTGCCATTCTATCTGTTCTGGATAGAGAACCGGTCTTAATTTGTCCGGTATTCATAGCTACAGCCAAATCAGCAATAGTTGTATCTTCTGTTTCACCCGATCGATGTGAAACAACAGCGGTATAACCGGCTTTATGCGCCATATTAATGGCATCAATGGTTTCTGAAAGGGTTCCAATCTGATTTAATTTAATCAAAATAGAATTAGCAATACCTTCCTTGATACCACGTTTTAAAATTTTGGTATTAGTTACAAAAACATCGTCTCCTACCAGCTGTATTTTATTTCCCAATAATTCTTGTTGAATTTTCCAACCGTCCCAATCATTTTCACTCATACCATCTTCAATGGAAATAATAGGATACTTATTAACCAGCTCAAGTAAATATTCAGCTTGCTCACGCGCATTACGTTTAGCAGCATTTGGTCCTTCAAAAATAGTATAATCATAAATACCGTCTTTATAAAATTCAGAAGCAGCCACATCTAAAGCAATAGAAATATCCTTTCCTGATTTATATCCCGCTGCTTCAATAGCAGACAGAATCGTTTCAATAGCATCTTCCGTTCCTTTAAAAGTTGGGGCAAAACCGCCTTCATCACCAACAGCAGTTGATAAACCACGTTTTTTAAGTATGGTTTTTAAATTATGAAAAACTTCTGTTGCCATTTTCATGGCTTCAGCAAAGCTATTGGCACCATGTGGCACGATCATAAACTCTTGAAAAGCAATAGGCGCATCAGAATGTGAGCCACCGTTTACAATATTCATCATCGGTACCGGTAAAGTTTTGGCTCCAACCCCACCAATGTATTTGTATAAAGGCAAGCCGTCTTCAATGGCACCTGCTTTGGCTGCTGCTAAAGAGACACCAAGAATGGCATTAGCCCCTAATTTAGATTTGTTATCGGTTCCATCCAAAGCAATTAAGGCTTTATCAATACCCAACTGATTTTGTACATCTAAACCGGTAATTTCACCACCGATAATAACATTAACATTATCAATTGCTTTAAAAACCGATTTACCCATATAATCCTTGCCTTTATCACGAAGTTCAACAGCTTCTAATTCACCCGTTGAAGCACCTGAAGGTACTGCGGCACGTCCCAAAACGCCATATTCTGTAACAATATCGACTTCAACCGTTGGATTACCACGGGAATCGAAAATTTGTCTGGCTTTAATATCTGTAATTGCACTCATATCATAAATTTTTGTGTAAAATTACAAAATAAAAACACCGGTTACCAATGGCAACCGGTGTTTTTATTGTAAAAATATTATTAAGAATTTTATTGTTCAGATTTCTCTTCTGTTGCAGTTTGATTTTCTGTTGCAATACTTTCTTCAACCTTAGTAGCTTTTTTTCTTCTACGACGGGTTTTCTTTTTAGCAGGTTTATCTGCATTATAAACTGTGTTATAATCAACAAACTCTATCATTGCCATTTCGGCATTGTCACCTAAACGATTACCTAATTTGATAATACGTAAGTAACCACCCGGACGATCGGCAATTTTAGTAGAAATCTCTCTAAAAAGCTCAGTAACGGCATCTTTATCGCGTAATTTACTAAAAACGACACGACGATTATGCATGGTGTCATTTTTTGATTTGGTAATCAGCGGTTCTAAGAAAATACGTAATGCTTTGGCTTTAGCCAAAGTTGTATTTATTCTTTTATGTTTAATCAAAGAACTTCCCATATTTGCCAACATGGATTTTCTATGTGCTGATTTTCTACCTAAATGGTTAAATTTCTTTCTGTGTCTCATATCCTGTATCTTTATTCATCTAATTTATAATTAGAAAGATCCATACCGAAAGTCAGACCTTTCTTATCGACTAATTTTTCCAACTCGGTCATTGATTTTTTTCCAAAGTTTCTAAACTTCATCAAGTCCGTTTTATTATACTGCACCAATTCGCCTAAAGTTTCAACATCGGCTGCTTTTAAACAGTTAAGCGCTCTTACTGATAAATCTAAATCTACCAATTTGGTTTTTAAAAGTTGCCGCATATGTAAAGATTCTTCGTCATAGACTTCTGTACTTGCAGATACCTCATCATCAATAGAAATACGCTCATCTGAAAACAACATAAAATGTTGAATTAAAATTTTAGCAGCCTCGGTTAAAGCGTCTTTAGGGTGAATGGAGCCATCTGTTTCAATTTCGATAATCAGCTTATCATAATCGGTTTTTTGCTCTACCCTAAAATCTTCAATGGTATATTTGACATGTTTTATCGGGGTAAAAATAGAATCAACGAATATGGTACCGAATGGTACATCACTTCTCTTATTTTCTTCAGCCGGTACATATCCACGACCTTTTTCTATGGTAAATTCAAAATTAACTTTGGTTTTCGGGTCGAGATTCATGATTACTAATTCAGGATTCAAAATTTGAAAACCCGAAATAAATTCTTGTAAATCACCGGCTGTTAATTGTTCCTTACCACTGAAAGATACTTTGACAGATTCAGAGTCAATGTCATCAACTTGATTTTTGAAACGTACTTGTTTCAAATTTAAAACAATCTTTGTAACATCTTCAACGATACCATCTATGGAAGTAAACTCGTGATCAACACCATCAATACGTAAAGATGTAATAGCGTGACCTTCGAGAGATGACAATAAGACACGACGTAATGCATTGCCTATTGTCAATCCGTAACCGGGTTCTAAAGGTTTGAATTCAAATTTTCCGGTATGGTTATCAGCACTGATTTGTATAACTTTATCCGGTTTTTGAAAATTTAATATTGCCATAAATTTGATGTTATTATTTAGAGTATAACTCGACAATCAAGTGTTCTTGAATGTTTTCGGGAATTTGAATACGTTCGGGGCGATTTACAAATTCGCCTTCCATTTTTTCAGAATTCCATTTTAACCATTCATAACTTGATTTATTTTGGTCTAATGAATCATTGATAACTTGCAAAGATTTTGACTTTTCTCTAACACCAACAACATCACCGGGTTTTAATTGGTAAGACGGGATATTTACCACGTCTCCGTTAACGGTAATATGACGGTGTGATACCAATTGGCGCGCGGCACGTCTGGTTGGTGCCAAGCCAAATCGGTAAACCACATTATCAAGTCTTGATTCAACTAATTGCAAAAGCACCTCACCGGTATTACCGCCTTGACGTGATGCTTTTTCAAACAGATTTCTAAATTGTTTTTCAAGAATACCGTAAGTATATTTAGCCTTTTGCTTTTCAGTTAACTGAATGGCATATTGCGATTTTTTACCTCGTCTTCTATTATTGCCGTGTTGACCCGGCGGGTATTTCTTTTTTTCAAAATATTTATCTTCACCATATATTGCCTCTCCAAATTTTCTGGCAATTTTGGTTTTTGGTCCTGTATATCTCGCCATAATTCAATAATTTTTTATACTCTTCTTCTTTTAGGGGGACGACAACCATTGTGAGGAATGGGTGTTACGTCAATAATTTCAACTACTTCAATTCCACTGTTGTGGATGGTTCTAATGGCAGATTCTCTACCGTTTCCGGGTCCTTTAACATAAACTTTTACACGTCTTAAGCCGGCTTCATAAGCAACTTTAGCAGCATCTTCGGCAGCTACCTGAGCCGCATAAGGTGTGTTTTTCTTAGATCCTCTAAATCCGTTTTTACCCGCGGATGACCATGATATAACTTCTCCGTTTTTATTGGTAAGAGAAATAATAACGTTGTTAAAAGTCGCTTGAATAAAAGCTTTACCGTTAGGTTCAACTTTTACCTTTCTTTTCTTTGCTTTTGCTGATTTATTATTCTTAGCCATAATACCTAATTACTTTTATTTAGTTGCTTTTTTCTTATTGGCAACAGTTTTTCTTTTACCTTTTCTTGTACGAGAATTATTTTTGGTTCTTTGTCCTCTTAATGGTAAACCGATTCTATGACGAATACCACGATAGCTACCGATGTCCATTAAACGTTTGATGTTTAATTGAACTTCAGAGCGCAACTCTCCTTCAATTCTGTAATTAGCAATTTCACGTCTGATACCGGCAATATCGGTATCATCCCAATCTTTCACTTTTTTGTTTTCATCTACACCGGCTTTGTCCAAAATTTCTTTGGCTCTTGATTTGCCTATACCATAAATGTAGGTTAGGCCAATTATGCCGCGTTTATTTTTAGGTAAATCTACCCCTGCTATTCTTGCCATAATTATCCTTGTCTTTGTTTATGTTTCGGATTCTTTTTATTGATTACATACAAACGTCCTTTTCGTCTGACAATTTTATCTTCAGGACTTCTCTTTTTTATTGATGCTCTTACTTTCATATCTTTTCAATTTAACGATTGATTGAAAATTTTCAATCGTAATATTCTATTAGTATCTATAAGTTATTCTACCTTTGGTTAAATCATACGGACTTAATTCCACTTTTACTTTATCACCGGGTAATAAACGAATGTAGTGCATTCGCATTTTTCCGGAAATGTGAGCTGTAATCACGTGTCCGTTTTCTAATTCTACTTTAAACATGGCATTAGACAAAGCGTCTTTGATAATGCCATCAACTTCTATTGCGGGTTGTTTAGCCATAGCTTATTTTTTTCTTCCTGTTTTCATTAAGGTATCATAATGACGGTTCAACAAATATGCTTCTGCTTGTTGAATGGTATCCATAGCAACACCAACTAGAATTAATAGTGATGTACCACCATAGAACATTGCCCATGATACTTGCATACCGGGGAACAAATAGTAAACAAAATGTGGAAAAATTGCAATAATTGCTAAAAATATAGAGCCCGGTAAGGTTATTTTTGATAAAATTTCGTCTAAATAATTAGCAGTATCAGTTCCCGGTCTAACACCCGGAATAAAACCATTGTTACGTTTTAAATCTTCAGCTATTTTGGTTGTTTGAACTGTGATAGCCGTATAAAAATATGTAAATATGATTACCATAATAGCAAAAACCAAATTGTACCACGGGTCAAATATATTGCTGAAAGTTGCTTTAATACTCTCAGCCCAATCCGAATCGGATAGCGAAGCCATCATTCCCGGAAAAAACATCAATGCTTGTGCAAAAATGATTGGCATAACTCCGGCTGCATTCAACTTTAACGGTAAATATTGTCTGGCACCAAAAATATTCTTTTCATAACCACCACCAACTGTTCTTCTTGCATACTGAATTGGTACAGGACGATAAGCTTTGACCAACATAACACTAGCAGCTATTACTAATAACCAAACTACGACCTCAAACAGCAACAACATCGGTCCGCCGTTTTGATTGGTAACCCTGTAAGCAAACTCTTGTAAAAAAGATTCAGGCAAACGAGCAATAATACCAACCATAATTAATAATGAAATACCGTTACCGATACCTTTATCGGTAATCTTCTCTCCCAACCACATGGCAAAAATAGTACCGGCTGACAAGATGATTACAGAAATAGTTACAAATAACCAAGTTTGTTCTATTAAAAAGGCACTTTTTGGTAATTGATTGTATAGGTTATAAACATAACTCGGTCCTTGTATTAAAGTAACCGCTATGGTTAACCAACGTGTAATTTGTGTAATTTTTTTATGTCCACTTTCACCGGCTTTTTGTAATTTTTGCAAATATGGCACGGCTATCCCCATTAATTGTACCACAATAGAAGCTGAGATATAAGGCATAATACCTAAAGCAAATATGGAAGCTTGCGAAAATGCTCCACCGGTAAATTGGTTTAATAAATTTAATAAGGTATTACTATCGGTTTGTTTGCTTAAGTTAGCTAATTGTGTAGGGTCAATTCCCGGTAAGGAAACTTGCGCACCAAAACGATAAACCAAGATCAATCCTAAAGTAAATAAGATTTTTTTGCGAAGCTCTTTAATGCTCCATACTGCTTTTATTGTATCTACAAACTTCTTCATGAAACAATCTGATTAAATAAGTTCAACTTTTCCTCCTGCGGCTTCAATAGCTTCTTGAGCTTTTTTAGAAAATTTGTGAGCATACACGGTAAGCGACGTTTTAATTTCGCCACGACCGAGTATTTTTAACAATTCTCTTTTATTAACAAGTCCCAAGGCAACAAAGTCATCAAAAGTTACAACGTCTTTAATTTTACCATTGTCTACCAATTTTTGCAATGTATCAAGATTAACACCTTGATAAGTTACTTTATTGATATTGGTAAAACCAAATTTAGGAACCCTTCTATACAAAGGCATTTGTCCACCTTCAAAACCGGGGGTACGAGAGTAACCTGAACGCGATTTTGCACCTTTATGTCCTCTAGTTGCGGTTCCGCCTCTTTTAGAGCCTTCACCTCTACCCTTTCTTATATCTTTTTTTACTGAACCTTTAGCAGGTTTTAGATTATGTAATGCCATTGTTTCTTAGTTTTTAATTTCCTCAACAGTGATTAAATGTTTCACTTTATTAATCATTCCTTGTATCTGTGGGGTTAACTTATGTTCACGTTCTTGACCTATACGTCTCAACCCTAGTGCTTCTAAAGTTCTTTCTTGATCTTTGGGTCTGTTTATGGTACTCTTTACTTGTTTTACTCTAACTTTTGTCATCATAAAAATTTTAACCGTTAAAAACTTTATTAAGAGAAATACCACGTTGCTTGGCAACCGTATGAGCATCTCGCATTTTCAATAGTGCATCCAAAGTTGCTTTAACCACGTTATTAGGGTCAGATGAACCGTGAGATTTGGTTAAAACGTCATGAATACCGGCAGATTCCAACACGGCACGAACAGCACCACCGGCGATAACTCCTGTACCGGGTGAAGCCGGTTTTAAAAAGATCCGTGCACCACTAAATTTTCCTAATTGTTCATGGGGAATAGTTCCATTGATAACAGGAACTTTTACTAAATTTTTCTTAGCATTGTCAATAGCTTTTTGAATAGCGTCAGGAACTTCTTTAGATTTTCCCATTCCATAACCAACAACACCATTTTTGTCACCAACCACTACAATAGCAGAAAAACTAAACGTTCGTCCACCTTTGGTTACTTTCGTAACTCGATTAACAGCAACCAAACGATCTTCTAATTCCAAACCTCCCGGTTTAACTCTCTGTATATCTTTATATTTATCAAGCATATTTTAAAATTTTAATCCACCTTTTCTGGCGCCTTCCGCCAACGATTTAACACGACCGTGGTATAAAAAACCGGAACGGTCAAAAGTAACATTTTCGATGCCTTTCTCCAAAGCAATTTTAGCTATTTTTTCACCGACCATAGCTGCTTTTTCAATTTTTGTGCCTTTTTGAGCGGCAACCTCTTTATCTCTGGAAGAAGTTGCTGCCAAGGTAACACCGTTAACATCATCAATCAATTGAGCATAAACTTCCTTATTACTTCTAAAAACAGAAAGTCTTGGGCGCTCAGGTGTGCCTTTAACTATCTTTCTGATACGTTTTTGTATACGTCGTCTTCTATCTACTTTATTGAGTTTCATAATTATTACTTATTAGGCCGTTTTACCTGCTTTTCTTCTAATTTCTTCACCGACATATCTCACACCTTTACCTTTGTAAGGTTCAGGTTTACGGAATGATCTGATTTTGGCGGCAATATGCCCGATTAATTGTTTATCATAAGATGTCAACTTAACAATCGGGTTTTTACCTTTTTCAGATACGGTTTCAACCTTTACTTCTTTGGGTAATTCTATCATAATATTATGAGAAAATCCCAAAGATAAATCTAATATTTGTCCTTGGCTTGATGCTTTGTATCCAACACCTACCAATTCCAATTCTTTGGTCCAACCTTTTGAAACACCTTCAATCATATTGAATAGTAAAGAACGATAAAGCCCGTGAAATGCTTTATGTTTTTTGCTTTCTGAAGGGCGCTTCACATGAATGACACCATTTTCTATTTCAAATTCTATTCCCCCTTTTATTTCTTGGGTTAATTCTCCCAATTTACCTTTGACTGTAATCATATTGTCTTTGATATCGACGGTTACACCTTCCGGTATGGTAATGGGTTTAAATCCTATTCTTGACATAATTCATTTTTTTAATAAACGTAACATAAAACTTCTCCGCCTACATTCTCTTTACGAGCTTGTTTATCGGTCATCACTCCTTTTGATGTAGAAAGAATCGCAATGCCGAGACCGTTTAAAACTTTGGGCATGTTATCTATTCCGACATATTTACGTAAACCCGGTTTACTGATTCTTTCTAATTTTTTAATGACAGGTAATTGACTGTCTTTATCATATTTAAGAGCGATTTTAATAAACTCTCTGTTACCTTCTTTTTCAAATTTGTAACTTAAGATATAACCTTGATCAAACAAAATTTTAGTTATTTCTTTTTTCAATTTTGAAGAAGGTATTTTGACTACTTTATGTCCTGCGCTTTGTGCGTTTCTAATTCTGGTTAGAAAATCTGCTATGGGATCTGTATTCATCTTTTTCTTGTTTTAAATTTACCAACTGGCTTTTTTAACGCCCGGTATTAAACCTTCATTAGCCATTTCTCTGAAAGTTACACGAGAAATACCAAACACTCTCATATACCCTCTTGGACGTCCGGTTATCTTACAACGGTTATGCATTCTAACCGGCGATGCATTCTTAGGGAGTTTTTGTAAAGCTTCCCAATCACCCGCTTCTTTTAAAGCTTTTCTTTTAGCAGCATATTTGGCTACTAACTTTGCACGCTTACGTTCACGGGCTTTCATTGATTCTTTTGCCATATTATTTTTTCTTTTTAAATGGTAAACCTAGTTCTGTTAACAATGCTTTTGCTTCTTTATCGGTATTAGCTGATGTTACAAAAGTAATATCCATACCGTTAATTTTATTGATTTTATCAAAATCAATTTCCGGAAAAATAATTTGTTCGGTAATGCCTAAATTATAATTTCCACGTCCATCAAAGCCGTCTGGTTTGATACCTTGAAAATCTCTTACACGCGGTAAAGCAATTGTAATCAATCTATCAAGGAATTCATACATTTTATCTTTTCTAAGTGTAACTTTAGCACCGATAGGCATACCTTTTCTTAATTTAAAGGCAGCAACGTCTTTTTTAGAAATTGTAGGAATGGCTTTTTGTCCTGTGATAGTTGTTAACTCATCAACAGCATAATCCACCAATTTTTTATCGGATACTGCAGCACCGACCCCTCTACTAACGACTATTTTTTCTAATTTCGGTACTTGCATGACATTTTTGTAACCGAATTCTTTCATAAGCGCATCAATAACACGCTCTTTATATTCTTTTTCTAATCTGGGTGTATATTTCTTCATGGCTTAAATAACCTCTTTTGATTTTTTAGAAACTCTTACTTTTTTTCCGTCTTTCATTTCAAACCCGACTCTGGTTGGTTTGCCTGATTTGGGATCTACCAATGCCACGTTTGAGACATGAATAGGAGCCTCTTTCTCCACTATACCACCTTGAGGATTCTCTGCACTGGGTTTAACATGTTTTTTAACGATGTTAACGCCCTCTACAATCACTCTGTCTTTTGACTTAATTATCTTAAGTACTTTTCCTTTTAATCCTTTATCTTTACCGGTCAAAATAATGACTTCATCACCGGTTTTAATTTTAAACTTCTTCATTATACTTTCGATTTTATAAAACCTCAGGGGCTAATGATACGATTTTCATAAATTGTTTATCACGTAGTTCTCTGGCTACGGGGCCAAAAACACGTGTACCTCTCATTTCACCGGTAGGATTCAATAACACAATTGCGTTATCATCAAATCTGATATATGACCCGTCAGGTCGTCTGACTTCTTTTTTGGTTCTCACGACTACACCGGTTGAAACGGTTCCTTTTTTTACGGTACCGTTAGGAGTTGCTTCTTTAACCGTTACAACAACTTTGTCACCTAAAGATGCATAACGTTTTTTGGTTCCTCCCAATACTCTGATAACCAATGCTTCCTTGGCACCGGTATTATCAGCCACTTTTACTCTTGATTCTTGTTGTACCATAATTACTTAGCTCTTTCTAATATTTCAACTAAACGCCATCTTTTGGTTTTACTCAAAGGACGTGTTTCCATGATTCTAACTTTATCTCCCACATTACAGTCATTTTTTTCATCATGAACGACATATTTTTTAGTCTTGTGGACAAATTTTCCATAAAGCGGGTGTTTCATACGTTTAACTTCGGAAACAACAATGGTTTTATCCATTTTGTTTTTGGTAACCAAACCGATACGTTCTTTTCTGAGATTTCTTGTTATATTTTCCATTTCGTTAATTTCTATTAGTTACCTCTTTGATTTAATTCCGTCATCAATCTGGCAATAGTTCTACGAATCTTGCGGATTTCCATCGGGTTTTCTAAAGGTGATACGGCATGGCTTAATCTTAAGCTGTCGTATTTCTTTTTCATATCAGCCAAACGTTCTTCCAGCTCGGCTGTTTCCATATTTCTTATTTCAGACATTTTCATCTGTTTATATTTTATTTTAACGTTATTGTCAGATGTAACCTTTGATGATCAAAATAATTATTTCGTTGTGTGTTAAATAATTATTTTAATCATGTCAGTTTCATAATTCAAACTTATTTTTGCTGAAATTCAGGTGCAATAATAAATTTAGTTTTAATAGGCAATTTTTGTGCAGCCAATCGAAGTGCTTCTTTAGCAACTTCCAAAGGTACACCATCAATTTCAAACAAAACCTTACCCGGACGTACTACGGCAGCCCAATACTCAACATTACCTTTTCCTTTACCCATCCTTACTTCCAAAGGTTTTTTGGTAATTGGTTTATCCGGAAAAATTTTAATCCATAGTTGCCCTTCACGTTTCATATAACGCGTAGCGGCAACACGAGCAGCTTCTATTTGTCTGGAGGTAATCCAAGACGGTTCTAAAGCTTTGATACCATAGATACCGTAAGCTAATTGGTGCCCTCTTTGCGAATTACCTTTCATTCTCCCTTTTTGCTGCTTACGATGTTTATATCTTTTGGGTTGTAACATTTTTTACAATTTTAATACAATTATTTTCTTCTTCTATTACCTCTGTTAGACTTTCTGCCTTCTTTTTTGGACAAGCCAATCATGGGTGAAAGTTCTCTTTTACCATAAACTTCTCCTTTCATTATCCATACTTTGACACCTAAGCGTCCGTATGTTGTATGGGCTTCATCAAGCGCATAGTCGATATCCGCTCTAAAGGTTGAAAGAGGAATTCTACCATCCTTATAAGTCTCAGAACGCGCCATTTCCGCACCATTCAATCTTCCAGAAATTTGAACTTTAATACCTTCTGCATTCATTCTCATAGTGGAAGCAATGGCTTGTTTGATAGCTCTTCTGTACGAAATACGATTTTCAATTTGACGGGCAATATTTTGTGCCACCAAATTGGCATCTAATTCAGGTCTTTTTATTTCAAAAACATTAACTTGAACTTTTTTTCCGGTCAATTTTGAAAGCTCACTTTTCAGTTTATCGACCTCTGAACCTTGCTTACCGATAATAATACCGGGACGCGAAGTTGTAATGGTAACCGTGATGAGTTTTAAAGTTCTTTCAATAATGACTTTTGAAATATTGGCTTTTGGTAACCGTGCTTTAATATATTGTCTTATTTTATGATCTTCTGCAATCTTATCGCCATAGTTTTTGCCGCCATACCAATTAGAATCCCATCCTTTGATGATTCCTAATCTGTTTCCTATTGGATTTGTTTTTTGTCCCATACTTCTTAACTATTTTTTTCGCCTAAAACTATGTTAATTTTACTAAATCTTTTTCTGATACGATGCGCACGTCCTTGCGGTGCAGGTTGGATACGTTTAAGCATTCCTTTTTGGTCAACCGTAATGGTTTTGATATACAAACCTGCATCTTCTATATCTCTATCGGGATTTTTAGCTTCCCAATTGGCAATGGCACTTAATAAAAGTTTTTCTATAACAGATGCACTTTTATTAGGGGTAAACTTTAATACACCAAGAGCTCTGGGAACATCCATTCCTCTAACCAAATCAACCACTAATTTTGTTTTTTTGGCTGAAACTCCATGATTATTTAAACTTGCAAAAGCAACTTTTTTCTTATTTTCTTTGATGGCTTCTGCCATTAAACGTTTTCTTTTTCCCATAATCCCTATTTTTTGCCTTTATTTTTTTTATCTCCGGCATGACCTCTAAAACTTCTGGTAGGCGAAAATTCACCTAACTTGTGTCCTACCATATTTTCAGTAATATATACCGGAATAAATTGACGTCCATTGTGAACTGCAATAGTTTCTCCAACAAAATCAGGAGTGATCATTGATGCTCTTGACCAAGTTTTGACCACCGTTTTCTTGCCCGATTCTTTATTTGCAAGAATTTTCTTTTCTAATTTATAATGAACATAAGGTCCTTTTTTTAACGATCTAGCCATATCTTATTTCTTTCTACGTTCAATAATGTACTTGTTACTATATTTCTTTTTAGATCTTGTTCTGTAACCTTTAGCAGGTATTCCGTTTTTAGATCTGGGATGTCCACCTGATGCACGACCTTCACCACCACCCATAGGGTGATCAACAGGGTTCATTACAACCGGTCTGGTTCTTGGTCTGCGACCTTTCCAACGACTACGACCGGCTTTACCGGATACTTCCAATTGGTGATCAGAGTTTGAAACAACTCCGATTGTTGCCAACGATGCAGCCAATACCAAACGGGTTTCACCGGATGGTAGTTTTATAGTTGCATATTTACCGTCTCTTGCCATTAATTGCGCAAAAGTACCTGCACTACGGGCTATCTGACCACCTTGACCGGGTTTTAATTCAATATTATGAATAATAGTTCCTAAAGGAATAAGTTTTAACGGTAAAGCATTACCTGTATCAGGAGTCGCTTTGTCACCTGACATAATTGTTTGTCCAACCTGCAAACCGTTTGGTGCAAGAATATATCGTTTTTCTCCATCAGCATAAACAACTAATGCAATAAAAGCAGATCTGTTTGGATCATATTCTATTGTTTTAACAGTTGCAGGAATATTGGTTTTATTACGTTTAAAATCAATAATTCTATACTTCTGCTTATGCCCACCACCTCTATGAGGAGCTGTAATTCTTCCTTTTTTATTTCTACCTCCGGTCTTTTTCTTAGGAGCCAAAAGACTCTTTTCAGGCTTATCAGTCGTTATTTCAGCAAACTGGTTTACGACTCTAAAACGCTGACCCGGGGTTATTGGTTTTAATTTTCTTACTGCCATTTTCTTAGATATTGTTATAGAAATCTATACTTTGACCTTCTCCTATTTGAACAATTGCTTTTTTATAAGCATTTGTTTTTCCGGACACTACACCACTTTTGGTATAACGTGTTTTTCTTTCGGGAGGATAATTCATGGTTCTTACAGCCAAAACATCGACACCGAATAAATCTTCTATAGCTTTTTTAATTTCTATCTTATTTGCTCTTTTATCAACAACAAATCCGTAGCGGTTAAATTGCTCGGTTTCGCTCATCATTTTTTCCGTTAAAATCGGTTTCTTAATAATACTCATAGTACGCCTTTTTTAGAATTTTGCTTCAATTTCCGGAATTACATTCTCAGTTAAAACCAGTTTTCCGGCATTCAAAATGTCGTAAGTGTTTAGATTTAAAGCATTTACAACTTTAGATTTCGGCAAATTGCGTGATGACAAAGATACATTTTTATTTGGATTTACAAATACAAATGTGGACTTTTTATCATCTAACTTCAAGGATTTCAGTACTTCAACGAAATTTTTGGTTTTTGGGGTATCAAAATCAAAAGATTCTACTACCATAATATTACCTTCATTCATCATTGTACTTAATGCCGATTTACGTGCTAATCGTTTGAGTTTTTTGTTCAATTTAAACGAATAACTTCTGGGTCTGGGACCAAACACACGTCCACCACCTTTAAACAAGGGGTTTCTGATAGCGCCTGCTCTAGCGGTTCCGGTACCTTTTTGTCTTTTTATTTTACGAGTACTACCTTTAACTTCGCCACGTTCTTTGGCTTTGTGTGTGCCTTGACGTTGATTAGCCAAATATTGTTTTACAGCTAAATAAATTGCATGCTCATTAGGCTTAATTCCGAAAATATTTTCGGAAAGCTGGACAGTTCTTCCGGTCTCATTGCCTTTTATATCGTATACTTTCAATTCCATCATTTCTTAATTATTAAGTAAGCGTTTTTATGTCCGGGAACACTCCCTTTTACGATTAAAAGATTTTTTTCGGGAATAACTTTCATGACCTTCAAATTTTGAACGGTAACTTTTTCATTACCCATATGACCGGCCATACGCATTCCTTTAAAAACTCTGGAAGGATCAGATGATGCGCCAATAGAACCGGGCGCTCTCAATCTGTTATGTTGTCCGTGAGTTGCTTGTCCGACACCGGCAAAACCGTGTCTTTTAACAACTCCCTGAAATCCTTTACCTTTAGAAATACCGGAGACATCGACAAATTCACCTTCAGTGAATACATCATCTACCTTAATTTCATCTCCTAATTTTACTTCTTTTTCAAAATCCTGGAATTCAACGACACGTCTTTTAGGAGATACACCGGCTTTTTCAAAGTGCCCTCTGAGGGCTTTGGGGGTGTTTTTCTCTTTTTTGTCATCGAAACCAAGCTGCACAGCATCGTACCCGTCAACTTCTTTGGTTCTGACTTGGGTAACATAATTCGGACCAGCTAATATCACCGTTACAGGTATATTTTTACCATTTTCATCGAAAATGCTGGTCATTCCTACTTTTTTTCCTATTATACCCGACATTATGTTATCTTATTTATATTAATTATATCAAACTTTGATTTCTACTTCTACGCCACTGGGTAATTCCAATTTCATCAAAGCATCAACAGTTTTTGGTGATGAACTGTAAATATCCAACAAACGTTTGTGGGTATTGAGTTCAAATTGTTCTCTTGATTTTTTGTTGACGTGTGGCGAACGCAGTACCGTAAAAATTCTTTTGTGAGTTGGTAAAGGTATAGGACCTGTTACAACTGCACCTGTACTTTTTACGGTTTTTACGATTTTTTCAGCGGATTTATCCACTAAATTATGATCGTATGACTTTAATTTTATTCTTATTTTTTGAGCCATGTCTTATGATTTATCCATTTACTTTATCTATTACTTCTTCCGCTATATTCTTGGGAGTTTCTGCATAATGAGAAAACTCCATTGACGAAGTGGCACGACCTGATGATAATGTTCTCAAAGTCGTAACGTAGCCAAACATTTCAGAAAGCGGCACATTGGCTTTTATCACTTTAGCACCGGCTCTTTCATCCATACTTAGAACTTGTCCACGACGTCTGTTTAAATCTCCAACAATATCTCCCATGTTTTCTTCCGGTGTTACAACTTCTAACTTCATAATGGGTTCTAATAAAACAGGTTGCGCTTTTTTAGCCGCTTCTCTAAAACCTAATTTAGCAGCTAATTCAAAAGATAATGAATCTGAATCCACCGGATGAAAAGAGCCGTCTATCAAAGTAACCTTCATAGATTCTACTTCAAATCCGGCCAAAGGTCCTGTTTTCATGGCTTCTTTAAAGCCTTTTTCAACTGATGGAATATACTCTCTAGGAATATTTCCTCCCTTGATTTCATTGATAAATTCCAAACCTTCTTTTCCTTCTTCGGCTGGTTCTAATTTGAATATAATATCAGCAAACTTACCGCGACCACCGGTTTGTTTTTTATAAACTTCTCTATGGTCAACCGATGTAGTTAAAGCTTCTTTATACTCGACTCGCGGTTGTCCGACATTAACCTCGACCTTAAATTCTCGCTTTAAACGATCTACGATAATTTCCAAGTGCAATTCTCCCATTCCTGAAATAATAGTTTGTCCTGAAGCTTCATCAGTTTTTACTTGGAAAGTAGGATCTTCTTCTGCTAATTTTGATAATGCCATACCTAATTTATCAACATCAGCTTTAGTTTTGGGTTCAACCGCTATACCGATTACAGGGTCAGGGAAGTCCATTGATTCTAAAACTATAGGATGTTTTTCGTCGGATAAAGTATCACCCGTTTTTATATCTTTAAAACCTACTCCTGCAGCAATATCACCCGCTTCAACTCGTTTAATCGGGTTTTGCTTGTTGGCGTGCATTTGGTAAATACGTGAAATACGTTCTTTTTTTCCTGAACGATTATTCAATACATAAGAACCTGCATCTAAAAAACCGGAGTATGCTCTAAAGAAAGCCAAACGACCGACAAACGGATCCGTAGCTATCTTGAAAGCTAAAGCGGCAAACGGATCTTTTATATCAGGATGACGCAATTCTTTTTCACCGGTTTGGGGATTAGTGCCTTCAATAGCTCCAATATCCAACGGAGATGGCAAGAAACGCATAACACCGTCTAACATAGCTTGTACACCTTTATTTTTGAATGCAGAACCGCAAAACATTGGAATGATAGACATATCAATGGTTGCGGCTCTTAAAGCGGCAATAATTTCATCCTCGGTAATGGAATCTTCATCTTCAAAGAATTTTTCCATTAAAGCTTCATCATACTCTGCCACCGCTTCAATTAAGTTGGCTCTGTGTTGTTCGACATCACCTATTAATTCTTCGGGAATTGGTACTTCTTCATAAGTCATACCTTTATCTTCTTCATTCCAAATAATAGCTTTTTTGGAAATCAAATCTACCACACCTTTAAAATCGGCTTCTTCTCCTATAGGCACTTGCAAAGGCACGGGATTACCCCCGAGCATTTCTTTTACTTGGTTACAGACATTAAAAAAATCGGCACCTTGACGGTCCATTTTATTAACGAATCCGATTCGAGGCACCTTATATTTATCTGCTTGTCGCCATACGGTTTCCGATTGCGGTTCAACGCCATCAACAGCACTGAATAATGCCACCATGCCATCCAACACACGCAACGAACGTTCTACTTCAACAGTAAAATCAACGTGTCCGGGTGTGTCTATAATATTAACGGTATAGTTTTCACCATTATAAGGCCATACACATTGAGTTGCCGCAGATGTAATGGTAATTCCACGTTCCTGCTCCTGTTCCATCCAGTCCATGGTAGCAGCACCGTCATGCACTTCACCAATCTTATGACTAATTCCGGTATAGTACAATATGCGTTCTGTTACGGTAGTTTTTCCGGCATCAATATGCGCCGCAATACCTATATTTCTAACTTTACTTAAATCTTTTGCCATTACTGATCAATATTAAAATCTAAAATGTGAGAATGCTTTATTAGCTTCTGCCATTCTATGTGTATCATTTTTCTTTTTAACAGCACCACCTTCCTCTTTATAGGCTGCCAAAATTTCGGATGCCAATTTTTGCGGATAGGATTTTTCATTACGCTTTCGTGCAAAATTGATCATCCATTTCATAGCCAATGATACTTTACGTTCAGGTCTAATTGGCATCGGTATTTGGAATGTTGCCCCTCCTACACGACGGCTTCTAACCTCTACGTGCGGCATCACATTCGATAAAGCCTGTTTCCATATTTCCAAAGCCGATTTTTCATCATCTCCCTTCTTTTGATCTACAATATCCAATGCTTCATAAAACAAATTGAATGCAAGGGATTTTTTACCGTTCCACATTAAATTATTAACGAATCTTGTTACCAAAGCATCGTTAAATTTCGGATCGGGCAGAATTTGTCTTTTTTTAGGTCTTCCTTTTCTCATGTTACTTTTTTTTCAATTACTTCTTAGGGCGTTTCGTTCCGTACTTAGATCTACGTTGTTTTCTACCATCCACTCCGGCAGTATCCAATGCACCGCGAATGACATGGTATCTTACTCCGGGTAAATCTTTTACCCTTCCACCTCTAACTAATACTATCGAGTGCTCTTGTAAATTATGTCCTTCACCACCGATGTATGCGTTGACTTCATTACCATTAGTTAACCGAACCCTCGCTACTTTTCTCATAGCTGAATTCGGTTTTTTAGGCGTTGTTGTATAAACACGCACACATACACCACGTTTTTGCGGACTTCCTTTTAAAGCAGCCGATTTACTCTTCTTAGTTATTTTGGTTCTTCCTGTTCTAACTAATTGTTGAATTGTAGGCATATGTTTAATTTAATTTAACTTTGTTCTTTTTCGGACGGCAAAGATAGAAATATTTTTTTGTTTTTCAAACTGATTTATACATATTTAGAAAAAAATATTTGACATATAGCAATAAGGGACATTTTGAGACGTTTTAGGTTAGTTAAAAGTTAGATAAATGAGGAGTATATTAGAGGAAAGTGCCAAGCGAAAAAGTGGAAAGTGCAAATTAGTGCGAATTGCCAAGTAGAAAGCGGCAAAGCGCGACGCTTCAGTACAATCCCGATTAGCATCAAAATTACCCGGCGACCTTTTTTTAATTAATGAAAGCAAGGTTGTTGAATACCAAGACGAATACAGAATTTGCTATAAAGCAGAAATAAAGGTCTCTGAGTGCCACGACGAAGGAATGGTGTACCGAAATGCCGGTATCGAATAACGAATGATATCAGAAATGACAAAAAACCACATAAGACACATTAGGACACAAAAGAAAAAATATTCATTAAAGAATTTTATAATCTTTGAACCTCAAAAAAATCTAAAATGAAATTCCTCCACGTCATTATATTTTTTTTACTCTCCGGATTTATAATAGGGCAGCATAAGCAAACCGGAATTAATAAAAATGACACACTATTAAACCTTCTGTTACAAAAGCATTTGCTAGGGGCTCATATAACATTTAAGGGACAACAAAAACATATTAAAGGAGTAAAAATAGATGATACATTATACATATATATAAATAACTCACCAAGAAAAGTATCTATAAGAAATATAAATATCAAGTTACAAAAAATTAATGATTCATTAATACATGCCGGTTATTTATTTAATCATTTAGAGCCTGATAGTATCCGCATGCAAAACAAAACATTACTTGTTTTTTATCATTATAATAAAACAGTTCAAGCTAAAATTGATAGTTTGGTGGTTATATCTGACAAAAAATTTCCTAATAATATCAAAAAAAGACTAAATAAAATACTTAAAGCAAAAACTATTGATATAAAAAACCTTAATAACATCGAGCGTTTCATAAATGATAATACAGGCTACAAAATATTCGAACGCCCCCTTATTAATTTTTATCATGGCAAAAAAATGGTTGTCTTGAAAGTTAAAAAAGAAAACGGTAATTTATTAGATGGAATGCTGGGGTTTAACTACGATTCCGAAAAAGAAAAACTTCAATTAGAAGGACATATCAGGAGTTCTTTTTATAATTTATTTAATGTCGGTGATCAATTGAGTTTCATTTGGCAAAAAAAAAGTAAATATCAACAAATTCAATTCAATACAAAAATTCCCTATATAAAAGGCAGCAACTTTACATTTAATAACTATTTTTCAACCATAAGAAATGATACTATCAGTTTGGAAGTTCAGAATCAAACCAATCTAAATTATCAAATCCATAATCAAACTTTTGGTATAAATTATATTTATAGTTTTAAATCAATAAATAATGCACCTCTATCCAACCGCTTAACCGGAATACTATATCATATAAAAAAAAGAAACCAAAAAACAACTTGGAAAGCTGAATTTCAAGTCCAATTTAATATCAATATTTCCAATGTTAATCATCATCTTTTCTATTCTCAATTAAAATCAAAAGAAAAGGTTAGTCATAATATATCTCTTTCTCATAATTTACAAAGCTATATTCACAATCAAAATAAACTACGCATACCAATCTACGTGTTAAATAGAATATTTAGAAGAATAATAAATTTTGGAAATGATTTTTCCCAAATATACAGCATTAAAAATAACATAATTTATCACAAAAACAGGATTAATTTTTATGTAATTGCCGATTATATACAAAAACGCATCTTTGAAAAACCAAGCATTTCCTATGCAAATACAGGCATTGGTTTACATTTTATCAATAAAAATCAAATTTTAACATTTGAAATTGTTAAACCTATTCAAATTGGCTATAGTGCTGATTATCAAGATGTTTATTTAAATTTTACACAAACATTCAGATTTTAAAATTTATTTATTAGAAAAAATATGAAATGAAAAGTTGTGTAATTAACTTTTTATTAAGATATTTGTAGTTGACAAACTCAAAAATAAAAGAAGATGAGAACAAAGTTTAATGTAATCTTAACGCTCATGCTGGCGTTAATCGTGCAACTATCGTTTGCACAAGGTAAAGTAATCACGGGTGTGGTTACGGATGCCGGAAACGGAGAGCCGCTTCCGGGTGTTAATATTATTGTAAAAGGCACCAATACCGGTGCTACAACAGATTTTGACGGTAAATATACCATCAAAGCGGACAAAGGTCAAACCCTTGTGTTCTCTTATGTTGGTTATAATACCGTTGAAAAGAAAGTGGGCGACTCTAACGTCATTAATGTTAAGATGAAAGAGGGGTCAAAATTATCTGAAGTTGTTGTGACAGCTTTAGGGATTAAAAGAGAAGAAAAGACGCTCTCTTATGCTACTCAACAAGTAAAACAAAAAGAACTGAATGCTACGCATAATGACAACCTTAAAACAGCTATTGCTGGTAAAGTTGCCGGTGTTCAAATTAATGGTCAAGCCGGTTCAAAATTAGGAGAATCCGGTAAAATAAGAATACGGGGGGCTATCTCCTTAACATCAGATGATGATCCTTTGTATGTTTTAGATGGTATTCCTATTGACGATCCTAATGATATTGATATGGATAATATTGCATCGGTTAACGTTTTAAAAGGACCTACCGCTACAGCATTATATGGACAAAGAGCATCATCAGGAGTTATTGTACTTGAAAGTATTAAAGCTAAAAAAGGCAGTTTCTCAATAGAAATTGGCAATGCTGTAACTATGGATAAAATAGCCTATTTGCCTAATTACCAAAATGAATATGGTCAAGGTTATGAGGGTGATGATTCATTCAATGTATTCGGATCTCAATTACCCATGAGTTTATATCCTTCTTACTGGCAAGGAAATGAGTTTGTAGGCAAAAGATATTTGACTTGGGATAACAACTATGCTGACGAAAGTTGGGGACCTAAATTTGACGGTCAAGAATATCTTCCTTGGTATGCTTGGTGGCCTGATAGCCCATATTACGGTAAAACAGAAAAGTATGTTGCACAACCTGACAATGTTAAAAACTTTTTTAACACCGGTATATATAATAAATCTTATGTAGCTCTAAGTGGTGGTGGTGAAAACTTTACCATACGTTTTACTTATTCAAAGCTAGATATTACCGGAGTGATTCCTTCTACCGATATGTCTAAAAACTTTATTACAACCAACTTTAATTATGACGTAACATCGAAGTTAAAATTAAATTTAGGGTTAAATCTGACTTATGATAAAATTCATGGTGACTTCAACGATGATTACGGTAACCAAACAACCGGTTCGTTTAATGCATGGTTTGGGCGTCAATTAGATACCCAAAAAATGAAAGAGTTAAAGGACCTTACAACCCCTGATGGCTATACAGCATCATGGAACTGGTGGGGACCGGATTATTTTGCATATGTTGGAGACTATTTAGGAAGAGAAGGATTTAAAAAACCGGCTTTCTGGTTTAACCCTTATACTTGGTTGGAACACTATGATAAAAGAGATAAAAATGATAAATATTCCGGAAATGTCGGTTTAGAATATGATTTCAATGATAACTGGTCTGTTAACACAAACGTATCAAGATATCATACAAGCTATAACAATACTTATAAACTTGATAACTTTTTAGCTCGTGCTGCTGCACCTGAATTATACAATGCATGGCAAAACGGTTTTGGTGTATGGGACAGCACTTCGCAAGAAGATAACTACAATGCAAGAGTAAACTATAAAAACAAGTTTGAAAATTTTGACATTCAAGCGTTCGTTGGAGGAAATATCAGAAAAAACAATTATTATAGAGTATCAACTCAAATGGATATAGGAGCAAACCAAGGTGGTTTGGTAATACCTGATGTATATGTATTTAATAATGCTTCTGAAATTCCAGTTACCAGAAAATATCTATATGAAAAACAAGTTAATAGTTTATATTCAAAAGTTTCAGTAGGATATAAGGATTATCTTTATTTAGATGCAACTTACAGAAGAGACTGGAGTTCTGCATTACCAAACAATCATAATGGTTATGGTTATCCTTCAATTGGAGCTTCATTTATTTTCAGTAAATTGTTAAAAAATAGTGATCTAATTTCATTTGGTAAATTAAGAGCCAGTTGGGGACAAGTAGGTAATGATGTTTCTGCTCTGAAAATCAACCCTACATACACCATTGGAACAAAACCGATTGGAGGTTCCGGTTCACAAATATATACTTACACACCAAGTACATTAATTGACCCCAATATTAAACCGGCTTTAAATACAGCAACTGAAGCAGGTGTCGATTTAAAATTATTAAAAAATCGTATTAATTTCAGTCTAACATATTACAATGAACTTAGAACGGACGAAATTATTCCTATTTCAATTACCCCGACAACAGGATATACCAGCTTCCTAACAAATGCCGGAGAAATTCAAAGAGAAGGTATAGAACTAACCATAGGTGGCAAGATCTTTAAAGCCGACAAAAAAGGCTTTAATTGGGATGTTGCATTTAATTTTGGTAAAAACAAAACCATGGTTAACAAAATTAAAGAAGGAGTCCCTGTTTTACAAGCTCCGGGTGTAACAGGTGGAGATGTTACTCCAACCGGTGCATCTAATAGACCGGCATTTGGCTTTGTTACCTTAGAACATCACGAAGGTGAAGAATGGGGTCAATTAAAAGGAAACGGTTATAAAAGAGATGATAACGGCAACATTATAGTTAATGACAATGGAACCTATGCTGTAGAGCAAAATGTATATTTCGGAAGTATTCTACCTGACTTTACCGGTGGTATTCTTAATACATTCTCATACAAAGGTATAACATTGACAGCATCAATAGATTTTCAAAAAGGAGGTAAATTCTTCTCTTTATCAGAAATGTGGGGAACTTATACCGGTTTATATGCTGAAACTGCAGGAAACAATGATAAAGGTAATCCAAAAAGAGATGCTGTAGCTGATGGTGGTGGTGTTCATGTTACTGGTGTTAAAGCTGATGGTACTCCATATGATGATTATGTTGACACCTACACATGGGCAACTCAATGGTATGGTAACAGACTTGCTGAACCTTTTGTACATGATGCAAGTTATATTAAATTACGTGAAGTTGCATTATCATACACATTCCCTAAAGGATTCCTCGGTAAGTTTGTAAAAGAAGCTTCAATAGGTGTAATCGGTAGAAATGTGATGATGATTGCAGTAGCAGAAGATAATGTTCATGGATGGGATCCTTCAGAATTAGCTCAAAGTTATGGAGAAAACGGACAACTTCCTGGTACTAGAAGTTTTGGTATGAACTTAAAATTAAAATTCTAAGAAAATGAAAAAAAATAAAATAATCATATTATTATACTTGGCTCTAGCGTTGACGTTCGGGGCATGTGAGAATGTCGATTTTGGCGACATGAATGAGAACAAAAATGGACCTACAGAACCAGATCCTCAAACCTTGTTAACTGCTGCACAAGTTAATTATGCAACAATTACAGGTAGAGAATACTTAATTAGACCAACCTTATACGTCCAATATCAAACACAAAATGTTTATACCGATGAGATGCGCTATAACGAAGCTGCTTCTTATTGGGGACAGTATTATGCAAGCGAGTTAAACGCTCTTCAAGAAGTTATTAATTTTTTAGATAATCCTGATAATATTACACCTACAATTTTATCAAAAGGTGCAGTTGAGAATCAGAAAGGGGTAGCTATGATAATGAAAGCAGTTATTATTAAGCGATTAACTGATACATTCGGGAATGTTCCTTACTCAGAAGCGTTACAAGGTTTAGATAATCTTACTCCTGCTTATGATTCACAAGAATCAATTTATAAAAGCATCATCGATGAAGTTAAAGCTGCCAGAGACATGATGGATGAAAGTCTAGCAGGACCGGTTGGAGATATAATATACAAAGGTAATGTTGTTAGATGGAAAAAATTTGCTAATTCATTTATACTTCAAGCAAGTTTGCAATTATCTAAAAAATATCCCGGTTCATCCGATTATGCTGCAACAGAATTTAATGGTGCTCTTAATGATCCGAACGGAGTGATAGAAAATATCAGTGATGAAGCCTGGTTTACTTTTTATAATACTTCACCGGGACAAAATAATCCATGGTCAAGAAATAGAGCAAAAGACTATAACTTGTCTAAAGAATTTACTGATGCTTTAAACGGTTATACAGGTATAGGTTCACTTAACCCTACATCTAACCACACCTTAGATATTAGATTAAAAGTGTATTCATCTGACTCGTTGGGTGATGGTCGTCCTTATGGCTATGATGCCCTTCAAACCGGTGATGCGCAAATGGATAAAGTACACTGGTGGAATGTAAATGCATCATTACCTTTGATGACAGCGTCTTACACATATCTTAACAGAGCAGATGCTGCCAACTTAGGGTGGACAACTGAAGATCCTGCGACAATGTTAACCAACGGTATTATTGCTTCATATAACTCATTAAATATTAATAAAGTTATACCCGCTTTGAGTGCAGGTAAAGAACCCGATGTAGCCGATGCAAATGAACTTCCTAACTATGCTCCTACATATGCAGCAGCTAGAGTTGCAGATGCTTCTACAACATCTTTTGCTCAAGTTATTGCTGAAGAAAAATGGGTAAGCTTATTTCCGCAAGGATTTGATGCTTGGGCAGAATGGAGAAGAACCAATTTCCCTACATTACAGCCTGCACACGATTACTTGAATGATGGAAATATACCTAGAAGATATATTTACCCGTCTGACGAAAGCGGATTAAATGGTGAAAACTATAAATCCGGTGTTAATGCATTAGTACCACCTACTGATAGTAATACCAGTAAAGTATGGTGGGATCAGTAATTCATATTTTTTAATAAAAAAACCGCCAAATTTGGCGGTTTTTTTTTATTAAATTTTACACAAATAATACGTAAATATTATGTTAATTAACACAAACATCAAACAATAAAAACTTATCTTTGTTATTTAATCAAAACAACAAACAGCTAACAAAATGACATCACCACACAATTTTCATATCCCTGTTATGGGGGTTGCTTATACTATTGACACGCCTTTAAAAGTCGCACCGTTTGGTATCGATTCCGTTATTTCACTTGTAGATAATGTTTTACTGGAAAAATTGCGGGCAAAGTATAGTGAAAAATTTAACTTACCCTACAAAGAAATTTCACAAAAAGCCGAAGATTATATGAGTAAACGCATTACCGCTTATCTCGATATGATCAACCAACTAACAACTGAAAAATTTGAAAGTTTTAAGAATAATTATGAAGACAAAAAAACGGAATTAATTGATTATTTTGATTTGCTCCCGGACTCTTCATCATTAAAACAGAGCTTTAAAGAAGTTATTAAGAAAAATGTCACGGATATCAAAGAATGGCTACACCAAAACATGGTCATGGGCAGTATCGATGTTAATATCATGACGAAAGTCGATAAAACAAACTATGACAAAAACGGAGAAGCCCTTCCACAAGAATATAACGATGCCCATGCAGCGCTCCGCGGATATGCCAATAGTAATTTGGAATCGTCATTGGTGTTATCGGCGGGTATGAGTCCGCGTTTATATAGTTATATCGAAAATTTTAAGGATTTTTACCCCGATGAGAACGGTTATATAAAGAAAAAAATTATCCTAAAAGTCAGTGATTACCGTTCCGCACTGATACAAGGAAAATTTTTGGCTAAAAAAGGACTTTGGGTTAGCGAATATCGTATTGAATCAGGCTTGAATTGTGGCGGACACGCCTTTGCTACTGAAGGTTACTTAATGGGACCTATTTTAGAAGAATTTAAAAAGAATCGTGCAGTGTTAATTGAAGATGTTCACAACATACTAATTAAAGCTTTAGAACTAAAGAACAAACCAATTCCGCAAAAAGCTTTACCTATGCGCATAACAGCTCAAGGTGGCGTCGGTACGCACGAAGAACACCAGTTTTTATTGGACTATTACCAAGTAGATAGCGTTGGTTGGGGAAGTCCGTTCCTACTAGTTCCGGAAGCTACTACGGTTGATGGGGAAACTATGCAAGACTTATCAAATGCAGAAGAAAAAGACTTGTATTTAAGCAACATTTCACCCCTAGGTGTACCGTTTAATAGTTTACGCACTGCTTCAGCCACTACAAAAAAAATAGAAAAAGCCAAAAAGGGACGTGCCGGTAGCAGTTGTCCGAAAGCGTATTTAGTGTCCAATACGGAATATACAGACAAACCCATTTGTACTGCCTCAAGACAATACCAATACTTAAAACTCAAAGAGCTTGATGAAAAGAATCTGCCTGAAATATTATATAAAAAAGAATTTGACAAGATTATAGCCCCCGAATGTCTTTGTGTCGGCTTATCCGAACCGGCTATTATCACACACCAAATTGATTATAAAATTAAAGATAACGGTGTTACGGTTTGTCCCGGTCCGAACATGGCTTATTTTAACAAAATTGTTTCATTAAAAAATATGGTTGGACATATTTACGGTAAAATAAATCTCCTTAAAAAAAACTATCGTCCTCATATGTTTGTCAAAGAATTAAATCTCTACATAGACTACTTAAAAAATGAAATTGAAGGACTTAAAACGCCTATTGACAAGAAAAAAAACAAGTATTTTAAAAAATTTACAGAAAATTTGAACGCCGGTATTGTGTATTATCAAAAATTATTTTCTGAAAACAAAAGTCTTATGTCAAAAACAAAAGATAATGTTTTAAAAGAGCTCCATTATTCAAGACAACGAGTAGCAGCGTTATTGGAAGAAATTCAAGAATTATCAATTGATTAAAATACAAGAGACTAAAATTTTTAATCTAAGTAACCACAATATATCTTAAAAAAACAAAGCGATACAATATTTAAACAGCTCAAAGAATAATTTCAACCCCTGCTTTTGGTAGGGGTTGATGTATTTTTAAGGGTTTGTTAAATCTGATATGTTTAATACCATAAAAGAAAGTTCGATAGTGGTAATTTTAAAAAAATTCAAAATATTTAATGGCATTATAATTTAATATTATTTGTCCTTGCAAATAACATATAAACATAGTATGGGATAAATAAACATCGGATAGAGCAAATTCTAACATCTAATACAAGATTGTTTAAAACAAACAAACAACTTTTTCATATAATCGATAAATTTATATGCAAAAAAATACATATTTGTTAATTTGATTTAAATTAGTTATTTTTTTAATAGTTTTGGTATAAATATTGCTAAATTTGCAAAAAAACACCAATGAAAAACAACATTAAATTATTTATAACTGATATCAACGGCGTCTGGACTAACAACCGTGTATATTATGATATAAATGGGAATGAAACCAAATGCTTTAACTTAAATGACGGTATCGGTGTTATGCTTTTATATCTTAATAACATTCCTGTAGTTGTCTTAACTGAAGACCACAATGAAATAATAAAAGTACGCCTCAAAAAATTAAAAATAACAGATTATCAACTCGGAGTGATTAATAAGATAAAAGCAGCAGAAGACATCATAAAAAAATACAATGTAACATGGGATGAAACTGCATATATAGGAAATGATATTCACGATTTACCATTGCTAAAAAAGGTTGGTTATGCTGCGGTACCCGCCCAAGCTCCCTACTACGTCAAAAAAGAAGTTCCACATATCTTAACAAAACACGGTGGCGGTGGTGTATTTAGAGAATTTGTAGAAAAATATCTGGATGAGATAGGACTCTTGAATGAAACCGTAGAAAAATATCTATCTGTCTATGAATCCTTAAACTGATTAAGAGTAAACTCTGTAGTGCAATTTATCTTGTTTAATACCCGCAGTTGTTAACACTTTTGCTGCCGTTTTCTTCAAATCGTCGGGACCTATCATATAAACCGCATCAAAATCTGTTCCTTCTTTTTGCAATATATCTTGCAGTACTTCAATATTGATGCGTCCATAATAGTTTCCGGATAGGTCTTTAGAATACACATTGTATATTTTAAGTTGGTCCGGATGTCCCTTCTCCAGATTTTGTAATTCTTTATTAAACATCGTTTTATCAGGACTTTCATTTCCGTATATCAAAACCAACTTATTATGCGGTTGCTTATGAAGCATATATTGGATATAACTGTAAAATGGTGTAATACCACTCCCAATCGTAATTACTAATATCTTTTGGGGGCGTTCAGATAAATCAAAAGGCACATCATTCATGGGTTCGGATACTTGCCAAATATCACCAAGCTGTAAATCATGCATGACATAATCAGCAAAACCGTCTTTGCCTTTAAATTTAATTCCTAATTTGAGTTGATTTTCTTCGGGTCTGTTATAAATAGAATAATAACGTTTTAAATTCTGACCATTTATGTCTTTTTGAACAATAACAAACTGACCCGGTTTAAAATTGTACGCTTTTCTTAATGATTCAGGAACATCTAAAACAACCGAAACGCTTTCGGGTGTTAATGTTTTTTTATCTACAACTTTTAAATTATGGAATGTACTCATATTTATTTTTGATGATATTGATTATTTGATGATATGATTATTTGAAAAAACGAGGCTGTTTTATTCATTTCAGATGTCAAATTTGCAATTTCAGATTTTATTAAATCATATAAAAACATGAATTCATACTTGCTTTGTCTTTTATTTTCTCTAGTTTTAATATGGTTAAATATCAAACATTAAGAAATTCCGACCATTAAGATTTTAAATCCAAAAGAACTAATAAGAAAATCTTTTGAAATAGCCAAAACTAACATCATACTTCTCAATAGCTGTTTTAACTTCATTACTTTCCACGGACCACTTGATACTTGGCACTAACCCTTCCCTTTTAAAACAATCACAAATTCCCCTTTGATTGTCGGTTTATCTTCGAGTTTTTTCTTTACTTCGGATAAACTTCCTCTAATAGTTTCCTCATACAATTTACTGATTTCACGTGAAACGGAAACGGTTCTATCCTCTCCGAAATAATTTTCAAAATCTTTTAAAGTTTTAAGCAATTTATGTGGTGATTCATAAAATATCATGGTACGTGTTTCATCTTGCAGTGATTTAAGTCGTGTTTGTCTGCCTTTTTTGACCGGCAAAAAGCCTTCAAATACAAAACGCTCTGCCGGTAGCCCCGAATTGACCAAAGCCGGTACAAATGCCGTAGCACCGGGTAAAGTTTCAATTGGAATATTCTTTTCAATCGCCTTATGTACAATCAAATACCCGGGGTCGGAAATCGCCGGAGTGCCGGCATCGGAAATCAAAGCGAACCGCCTCCCCTGCTCCAACTGTGATACCAAATCATCTACAATTTTATGTTCGTTAAATTTATGATAAGAACGTTGCGGGGTCACAATCTCAAAATGCTTTAACAATTTGCCGGAAGTACGCGTGTCTTCCGATAAGATTAAATCGACATCTTTTAACACTTCAATAGCCCGAAAGCTCATATCTTTCAGATTCCCGATGGGCGTCGGTACGACAAATAATTTCCCTTCCATACCTAAACCTTTATTAAGCAAATTTTAATTCGAGTAACTGCAATAAACGAAATTCATATTCGTCTTTAGCTTCCCAATTCTGATATTTCGGCTTCACCTCTTGGTTAATATATCGCAATGCACCTTCATAGTTATCAAAAGCATTGAGTTGTTCTATGAAACTAGTATAAGCTTCATGATCGCCATTAAACAAATGTTTGATAAATGAAATCCGGTCGTTTAAACCGATATTGATTTTTTTATGATGCGTAGTGAGATTTGTCGATTGCTTACTGCTCTTATGTGCTTCATCTTTTGGCACAAAAGACATTTTATTGATGTTTTTGTACGGATTATCTATGCTTTTCTCTTTCTTTATTTCGGTTATATCCGGTTCAACTTTTTCCGATATTTGTTCCGGTTGTTTTTCAACAGAACTTTCCGATTGTTTCATTTTTAATATTTCCATCAATTCAGTCATCTCCAATTGATCTTTTAAAACCATTATGGCTGCCATTTTTTCTTGCAGTTGCCGTGTGGCTTTATACAGTGCTTTCAAATCTTTTTGATGAATATTTTGCAAGATATCTTTTGTCAGCAAAGTCAATTCCGCCCTTAAAATGTTTACAAGTTCATTGTTTTTATCCATAATGAAAGTTTTTATAAAATATTGACTATCAATCTTAAAAAATATGAGTTGAAAATTGTTAATAAAAAACCGGTTGTCGTGTTAAAATTTGCCAAAAAATAAATTAATTTCGTTGTTACAAATTTAATCAAAAAATAAACCATAAAAGACATAAAAGAAATTAAAAGAAAAAAATTATGACCTTTTAATACTTTTATGGTTCAAAAAAATTAAAAACATAAAATTTAACCACATAAGACACATAAGAACACAAAAGGAAAAAACTTATATGAACTTATGTGACTTATGTGGTTCAAAATAAAAAAGAAATTAACCATAAGCACTTAATATGTTTTTAGAAATACCTGTAAACCATAAAGACAATCTCGGCTGGATAGAAGTCATTACCGGCAGTATGTTTTCCGGCAAAACCGAAGAACTCATCCGCCGGTTAAAGCGCGCACAATTTGCCAAACAAAAAGTCGAAATTTTTAAACCTAAAATCGATACCCGTTATCACGAAACGAATATTGTATCACATGATAAAAACGAGATACCTTCTACCGCTGTTTCTTCGCCGCAAGAAATTCTTTTACTGTCGGAAGATGTAGAAGTAGTCGGTATTGATGAAGCACAATTTTTCTCTGACGAAATCGTCGATGTGTGCAATGCACTGGCAAATAAAGGTGTCAGAGTAGTAGTTGCCGGACTGGATATGGATTTTATGGGCAAACCCTTCGGTCCTATGCCCTATCTTATGGCAATTGCCGAATATGTAACCAAAGTACATGCCGTCTGTACGCGTACCGGCAATTTGGCACATTATAGTTACCGATTGACGGATGACGACAAACTGGTTTTACTGGGCGAAACCCAAGAATATGAACCTTTAAGCCGTGCCGCATACGTCAAAGCCATGGCAGAACGACAACAAAAGAAAACTTAAACCAATGCGCGAAAGCCATATCGAAATTGACCGGAAACGACTGAAACACAATCTGAAAACGATAAAAAGTCATTTGCAACCGGATACTAAAATTTTGGCTAATCTTAAAGCCAATGCATATGGTTTGGGCGCTTATGAAATAGGCAAATATTTAGAAAAACAAGCCATTGATTATTTTTCTGTTGCCTATATCAACGAAGCCGTAGCGCTACGCCAAAAAGGGATTCAAACCAATCTATTGGTTTTTAATCCGTCTTTTGAACATTTTGATGCCTTGATAAACTACCGTCTCGAACCGGAAATCAGCTCGTTGGCTTATCTCAACCAATTAATCGCCTATTTAAATCAACATCAAATAACCGGATTCCCGATTCATCTTAAACTCGACACGGGTATGCATCGTGCAGGCATCATGCCGGAAGAATTAAGTGATCTAATTCAAATATTGCAGCAAACTAACAGTGTTTCAATTAAAAGTGTCTTTTCGCATTTGGCAGCTGCCGAAGACCCGGCTGAAGATCCATTTACACGGTCCCAAATACAGACTTTTGATATGATGAGCCGGCAATTATCAAAAAACATCTCTGATACTTTTTTCAGGCATTTGCTCAATACCGCCGGTATTTTTCGGTTTCCGGAAGCACAATACGATATGGTACGCCCGGGCTTGGGATTGTTTGGTTATAATCTAGTTAGTCAACACAAGGACGACTTATTGCCCTTAGCCCGTTTGATAACCAAAATCAATCAAGTTAAAAACCTGCCAACCGGTAGTACGGTCGGTTATAATCGCCGGTTTAAAGCACCGCAAAACAGTCGGATAGGGCTTTTGCCCTTGGGCTATGCCGATGGGATTGACAGGCGCTTGGGGTATCATAATTTTTATGTCAAATGTCGCAGATATAAAGTGCCGGTGGTTGGTACTGTCAGTATGGATACCATGAGTATTGACTTGACCGGAACACCCTGTGAGCAAGGGGATGAAGTCATTGTTTTTGACTACGAAAGTGTTTATGAACTAGCCCATCAACTCGATACGATTCCTTATGAAATCATTGCCCGATTAAGCCGGCGTTTACCTAGAAAAATGGTTTGATGCTGAAATATCTATTCGGCTTTTTTACAGACCTAGCAAATTGTTGTACCATTTGACCTAGTAGGTTTTGCTAACCTGCTAGGTCTGGTAAAATTTTTATAAACAATTATCCTTTTTATGTCGTATTGGGGAAATAAACTAGAAATTCTATGAGGGCTACGCCAATCGAAAAAGTTTAGTGGAAACCAAACGGAATAAAAATAAATAATCTTTGATTTCGTTAAAAATATCAATTCGCTTTCTTTCGGAATCGATGTCTTTTAAAGTTTCTTTTTGTTCGTTGATCAAATCTTGAATCAACAACCGGCGTAAATTCAGTAACACATCCATCACATGCCAACCCAAAGTCGCTTCTTTGGATTTAACTTCAATTTGCCGGTCCGCCCAGTTTGCAAGCTCATATTTTTCTTCATCCATCAAAATATCCGAAACCATGCGGGATTCTTCTTCAGACAATTCCGGCATCAGTTGTGCGACATCAATTTCTTGTCGTTCCAAACTTTTGGGGATAATCAATTGATACAACTTTTTAAAAACCGGATTGCTGAATTGCATTTCATCTTCTTGCAGTTGCTTATAAATTTCATCGGCAACAACGGTAGTCCGCATAAATTTTTCGATAACAGGTTCGGAATTGTCTTCCGGTATTTCTTTAATATCCCAATCTTCCACTTCTATTTCTTTGGTGCCGTATAACAGCAACAATTTAATAATTTCTCGCTCCAAAATATCACGCTTATTCAAAGCGGGAACTTCCGGTTTGTTTTTAGTAACCGGCTTTAAGGTTTCTTTCTGCTTCTGACGCAAAGCGTCTTTTTCAACCCGACGAGCTATTCCTTTTAATGCCAAAGCCAGTTCTCTAAATAAAGCGTTCTCGGAAATATCCATAATACGTGCCACCTCTTTGATATATATTTCCTGTTGAATAGCATTGGGTATTTTGGCAATACTCTCAATAATACTTCTAATCAGTTCCCCTTTTTTAACCGGATCATTCTGGGCTTCCTTTTGTAACAGCGCCGCTTTAAAATTGATAAAATCCTGCGTATTATCAGCAATATATAAGATAAGTTCGTCCGTGCTGACCTTTTTACTAAAACTATCAGGGTCTTCACCGTCCGGTAAGAGTAAAACTTTGACATTGAGTCCTTGTTCCAAAATCATATCTATACCGCGCAGTGCCGCACTGATACCGGCGCGGTCGCCATCAAAAATGACTAAAATATTTTTGGTCAGCCGCTTGATAAGCTGTATTTGCTCAACGGTCAGTGCCGTACCCGATGAAGCTACCGTATTTTTGATACCGGCTTGGTGAAACGCCATGACATCGGTATAACCTTCTACCAAAATACATTGATCGTCTTTGACAATCTGTTGTTTGGCTTGGTAAATGCCATACAGGATTTTGCTTTTGTGGTATATCTCATTTTCAGGCGAATTGATATACTTTGCCGTTTTTTTACTGCTGTCCAAAATACGCCCGCCAAAACCCAAGACTCGTCCGCTCAAACTGTGAATAGGAAACATAATCCGTCCGCGAAACCTATCGATAAGCCGGTCGTTGCGCTCAAGCGTCAAACCGGTTTTAATTAAAAATTCTTTTTTAAAGCCTTTGTTTAGCGCCGCTTGGGTAAAAGCATCATGACGGTCGGGTGAAAAACCTGTTTCAAACAATTCTAAAGTCTCTTGACGGAAACCGCGACTTTTAAAATACCCCAATCCGACAGATTTTCCCGTATCGGTGTCAAACAACTGGCTTTTAAACCAATTTTTAGCAAATTCCAAAACCAGAAACATGGCTTCGCGTTCGGTTTGTTTTTGTTTGTCTTCGGCACTTTGTTCTTCTTCTTCAATTTCTATATTATAGCGTTTTGCTAACCAACGTAGCGCTTCGGGATAGGTCATCCGTTCTTGTTCCATCAAAAATGAAATGACATTGCCACCTTTGCCCGAACTGAAATCTTTCCAAATTTGCTTGGATGGCGAAACCATAAACGACGGTGTTTTTTCGTCGTTGAACGGGCTGTAACCCTTCAAGTTGCTTCCGGCACGTTTCAGATTGACAAAGTCGCCGATGACTTCTTCGACCCTTGCCGTATCAAATATTTTTTCTATGGTTTCGCGTTTAATCATTACCGGTTATTTCACTTGTTGAAAAGCTTCTTGCATGCGTTTTTGCATATCTTTAAAATCGGCTTCTGTCAATTCTACTTTTTTGCCAAAATCCATATCGCTCATATCGTTGAGCGGAATCAGATGTACATGAACGTGTGGCACTTCTAACCCGACCACCGCCATTCCGATGCGTTTGGCACCGGTAAACACTTGCTCTTGAGCTTTGGCTACTTTGCGGGCAAATTGCATCAAGTCAAGATAAGCCTGTTCGGACAAATCAAAAATCTTATCTACTTCTTGTTTCGGGACTACCAAAGTATGTCCTTTGGCATTGGGAAAAATGTCGAGAAAAGCAATATACTTGTCATCTTCGGCTACAATATAAGCCGGAATTTCCCGATTGATAATTTTGGTAAAAATAGAACTCATAATCTTTTGGTTTTTTACAAATTTACGAATTATCTCTACATGATAATTTTTTAGAGCCGTTTCGGCAAAACGGCTCTCCTTATTCTTCCAGATTTTTTAAATCATTAATCACCCTGTGCGCCGTGAGGTCAAATTGTACCGGCACAATCGACACAAAACCGTTTTTGATGGCATAAACATCAGTATCTTGTCCTTTGTCTTCATAAGTAAAATTACCGTTGAGCCAATAATAGTCGCGTCCGAAGGGATTGGTACGTTTGTCATAGGTTTCGTTCCATTTGTCCATGGCTTGACGGGCAACCTTAATACCTTTGATGTCATCTAAAGGTAAATTCGGGATATTGACATTAAGTGCAATACCTTTAGGTAACCCATTTTGAAGTACTTGTGAGGCAATTTTTTTCATATAGTGTTTTGCCGGTTCTAGGTCGGCATGCCAATCATAATTGTCTAATGAAAAACCGATAGATGGAATCCCTTCGATTGCCCCTTCAATAGCTGCCCCCATAGTGCCACTGTATAAAACATTGACCGAATTGTTTACACCGTGGTTAAGTCCGGATACCAGCAAATCCGGTTGACGGTCAACCGCATGTGCCAGACCGAGTTTAACGGCATCAACCGGCATCCCGTTGGTTTTAAATTCTTTTTGCGGTCCGTCATCAATCGTTATCGGGTCTAAATGCAAAGGTTGGTGTATGGTTACGGCATGCCCTTTGCCCGAATGCACCCGGTCGGGTGCCACGACAACTACTTCGCCTAATTCGTTCATCATCTCAATCAAGGCTCTAATGCCCGGTGCAGTGATACCGTCATCATTGGTAACAAAAATTAGTGGTTTTGACATAATATTTTTTTTGAAGCATAAAGATAGGTATTTTATAGAAATGCTTAAATATTAATTTTTGATACATTTCACACTACTCCCGCCAGCTTGTAGCTAGAGGCATGTAAGAGTAAGAAAAATGACATATCATCTTTTTTTAATACATTTGTTGTATGAGTAGAAATTATAAGTTTCATAATCCTTCTGCGGCTTACTTTGTTTCTTTTGCTACAGTAAATCGGATTGATGTATTTAGGGCTTCCTCAAAAACACTCAAAGTGATGAATATTAAAAATGGTGTTCTTAAATGCGACTTTATTTAATAAAATTCCATATTTCCTTGCATTTATGACATCGTAATGAGAAGCTTTTTGTTGCTCAGAAGCACACTGCTTTTGCAACTTTTTCAGTTTGAAGTATTTATATACATCTACACTTCAAAAATTACAAAATCAATGCACTTCTGAGCTTTTGAGGAAGTTCTATTTACAAGACAGGTTTATTACAATATATTAACTGAAAGTGTCGTTTATTGTAGAAAACATAAAGGAATGGAATTGTTTGCATATTGCTTTATGCCTAGTCATGTTCATTTTATATTTCGTTCTACTAATGAAGATCCTACAGGATTATTACGAGATTACAAAACGTTAACATCTAAAAAATGATACAAACCATCAAAGAAAATGAGCAAGAAGCAGAAAGGAATAGATGCTGTGGATGTTTGAAAGAGCAGCAAAGAAGAAGGGAGGTAAATCTTTACGTACCACTAACTACAAGTTAGCGGTAGCGAGGGGAGCTCATTCAATTATTTATGATTCGAGACAACGGTTTTCCAATGGAATTTATTATGACCCCAATTTGATTGGTCACGAACTACATCATCTTTGGGATTCAAGAGCTTTAGGTAACACATTCTTGTTAAATTATGGTTTACAATTTATATTAAATGGATTTTCTTATGAGAACAACTATTATGAACAAAAGGCATTTGGTAATTATTATAATTTTTATTAGTACTATTCTTTCTTGCGACCCACCAAGAATGGTTCTGTATAATAATAATCAATATGATACGTTGGCTTGTGGTGAAAAGCAATTAAAACTATATTTTAAAAAGGGGCTTTCATCTTCTGATAATGTTCACATTATACTTTCAGAAAATGACACCTTTCAATTATACAGTTTTATACAAAACAACAAAGAAATAAAAACCAATATCCATAGAAATAAAAATGTAATCCTTATTGAAGGATATCGTTTAAAATTTATAGAAGGAGACACCGTCAAATTATCTTTTTTATTTAATCAATGTGAATTTGAGGAAGAATATGTTTTAGGTAGAACAATAGTTATTAGAAATTAGTTTACTACCCCGGCTTTTCAGGTGGCGATGTAGGTGCCGGTATGTTAACAGGTGCTTTTGGCTCTATGGCAAGTGCCGCAGTTGGTGGTATATTCAAGGGAGCAAGTAAATTTACACAAGGCACTGCTATGATTGGCGCAGGTAGGCTTTCCGGTGGTGTCGGTAATGTGTTAGCCGGTGGCGACTTTTGGGATGGCGCAAGAAACGGACTGATTAGTGCAGGGGTAAATCATGCGGCGCATAGTGTATATGATAAAATTGGAGCACATTGGGAAAGAACAGGAAAAATGATTTTTAAAAATTTATCTGAAGATGATTTAAAACATTTTCCCATTATACCTGAAAAGGATGGAAGGTTAATTATACCAAAAAACAATGTAATTTACAGAGGAGACGGCTTTTATTATGATCCTAATCATTTAAAAATTGCGCCAAAGCTTATTGGTATAAAGTGTCTGATAGTGGCATGGTAATAATAACAAAATAACCAAACGGATATTACCATATACAAGGATATAAGAATCATATTTATGCATTAGCAGCAAAAATACATGGCAATGAATATGTTGTAGGATTTGTTCCCAATACTGCACCATTTATACATCCTTTTCAAAATAAAAACCCTTTTAAAAAATATTTTTAACCATGAAAAAGCTACTCATTTCTATTTTATTAATTTTTTTAATATCAATTCTGTTTCTAAGAAATATTGAATTCTTTTTTCCAAACTTGTTTACAAGTTATTCTGAAAAATTTACTAAAGAAAAATTTGAAAAAATTAAAGTCGGCATGACAAAAAAAGAAGTTGATTCAATTTTAGGGAAACCTTTTTTCTTTCGTGAAAATGAAGTACTTGATGACACCCAAAATGCAAAATTTGAAGCAAGTTATTCAAAACAAAAAAGCGATTTATTTTTTATTTTCGAATATTGGCATTTCTTTTTTATTCAATATGATAAGAATTTGTTGGTTGTTGAGAAATTTTCCGGTACGGAATATGATTGATTTTAACCTTGATTACTTGCTCCCGCCCGCTCCGTCGGGGTCTCCCGCCCCCGACGGAAATTTTTAAAAAGCTGTAATTATGAATGAAATCGTATATTTGTAATAGTTAAACAGCAAATTGTGAAAGAAGGATATATCATAAGAGACCAAGCTAAGGCGCATTTCATTACCATGACGGTGGTTGATTGGATAGATGTTTTTAGCCGGAAAATATATCGTGATATTGTGGTAAATAGTTTTAACTATTGCATTAAGAACAAAGGAATGATTTTGTATGGCTATGTGATTATGTCAAATCATATACACATGATTATACAATCAGAAGATGAAAAGTTGTCGGAATTGATTAGAGATTTTAAGAAGTTTACGGCAAAAACAGTTTTAGACCAAATTCAAGCAGAAAACGAAAGTCGTAAAGAGTGGATGTTAGAACGTTTTAAAAAAGCTACCGAAACCCATCAACGCAATAAAAAGTTTCAATTTTGGCAGTTAAACAATCATCCGGAAGAAGTATATTCAGAACGGTTTCTTTGGTCTAAATTGGATTATATACATTTAAATCCCGTACGGGCAGGAATTGTAGAAAAGGCATCTCATTATACGTATTCGAGTGCACAAAATTATATAAATGGTAAAGGTTTAGTCAATGTGCATCTTGCAAGTAATCCGGTTGTAAATGTGCACAATGTTAGTAATGTGATGAAGCGTGAAAATTATTAAGATATAATGCCGTCGGGATGCCGTCGGGGGCAGGAGGCCCCGAAGGAGCGGGCGGGTATATTACCACACAATACAATCGTACGGTAGCCGAAAAAATATCGAATTTAAATTAAAAATATCAGTATTTTATAAGCTCTTAAAGACTTTCAATCTTTTTTAGTAAATTTGTAATAAGAATTTAAAACAAACTTTATATTATTAAAAATTAAGCTTATGAAAAAAATGACATTTTTATTTTTATTGACCGGATTTTGGGCTTTTGGTCAAAATTTTGTCGATGTTACCGGTAGTTTACCACAACTGACTTTCGGGTTTAGTGCTTTTGGTGATTATGACGGTGATGGCGATTTGGACCTCTACTATACCGGGCAACTCAATGCTAACAGTAACGGTGGTGGTTTATATCTTAATTTTAACGGGACTTTTTCATTAGTTACCAATTCGGGCTTGCCAATACTAAACACAGGAGCTGCAGACTGGGGTGATGTTGATGGTGATGGTGATATGGATTTGGTTATAATGGGCTATGACAACAGTGTAGGGGTAACAGATGTTTATATCAATAACGGGAACGGTACTTTTTCTGCTTCTAACACCGGTTTACTCGATTCTTATATGGGTGATGTGGTTTTTGGTGATTATGATAATGATGGTGATTTGGATATAGCCTTGACCGGTGTGGAAACAACCAATTGGACTTTCTTTTCCAAAGTTTATGTAAATGACGGCAATGGTAATTATACTGAATCCAGTTTGAATCTACCACCAATGAATTATGGCAAAATAAAGTTTATTGATTTTGACAATGATAATGATATGGATATTACTTTAGCCGGTTGGAACGATACAACAAATAATCCATACACCAAAGTATGGCAAAATGACGGTTCACAAAATTTTACCGAATTAAATCTTGGCTTTCCGCAATTGTGGCTCGGTGATTTTGAGTGGGGCGATGTTGATGGTGATGGCGACTTGGATTTTGTTATTACAGGAACCTCAAATCAGGATAGTGAAGCTCACCTAATGCTTAATAACAATAATACATTTACTGACGATCCTCATTTCAATATAACGGCAGCACATCGTGTAGCAAATATCGAATTAGTTGACTTTGATATTAATGGTTCATTAGATGTCTTTATTACAGGAGTTAATGTTTCCGGTAGTAATGAAGATTTGATCGCTAAATTATATGAAAATAATGGATCGGGAATTTTTGTTGAAAACACAAATGAAAGTTTTGCTGCCGTTCAGTATGGTGATGCTGATGCTGCTGACTACGACAACGATGGAAAAATTGACTTATTTTTAACCGGTACAGATGCCAATTTTTTTGGTGTTGGAAAATTATATCATAACGAACATCCGAATTCTATAAAAGAAGAACTTGCTAAAAATTTCACTATTTACCCCAATCCGGCTCATGATGTGTTAAATATTGACAACCAAGAACAATTTGATTACAAGGTTCAAATAACCGATTTAACCGGAAAAAGTATTTTGAATCAAAACGGTGAAGGTAATATTCATATAAATGTTTCCAATTTGCCTACAGGTATGTATTTGGTGAAAATTTCTAACCATAAAGACAGCTTTGTAAAGAAATTAATCATCAAATAACTTTTTTATCGATAAATATTTATTAAAAAACCTGCCGGATATGTTTCCAGCAGGTTTTTTTTATAATCAATTAAAAAAAGTTTTAACTTTGCATATATTAAATTTGAAAACCGATGAAAAAAGGACCGCTTTTTTACGCCAAAATTTTATTGTTTGGCGAATACGGTATTATAAAAGATTCCAAAGCCTTAGCCATACCTTACAATCAATATCAAGGTGGTTTATTTATTGGTGATTTAAAACAAACAGCCGATAAAAACTCCAATGCTAAATTAAAGGAATTTTACCAATACCTACAAAAAACTCAAGCGGCACATCCCGATATCTTGAATTTGGATTTAGTACAATTTAAATCAGATCTAGAAAACGGTTTATACTTTAAATCCAATATACCGGAAGGATACGGCGTAGGTAGTTCCGGTGCCGTTGTTGCTGCGGTCTATGAACGTTATGCTCGAAATAAAATAACGGTTTTAGAAAATTTAACACGAGAAAAACTACTTAAACTCAAAGAAATATTCGGCTTAATGGAAAGTCATTTCCACGGCAAAAGTTCCGGGTTGGACCCACTTAACAGTTACCTGAGTATTCCTATTCTAATTCAGTCAAAACAAAATATTCAACCGACGGGTATTCCGGCACAAAATGAAGGCAAAGGAGCTATATTTCTAATAGATTCCGAACAAATAGGCGAAACCGGTGATATGGTTAGCATTTTTATGGAAAAAATGAAACATGAAGGTTTTCGTAAAACTTTAAAAACCGAATTTATCAAATATACCGATGCTTGTGTCAATGATTTCTTGCAAGGGAACGTCAAATCTTTATTTGGCAATTTAAAGCACTTATCATCAACTGTTTATCACAATTTTAAACCGATGATTCCAACCCACATGTTAGATATTTGGAAAAAAGGTATCGAAAATGATGATTACTACCTAAAACTCTGTGGATCCGGTGGTGGCGGTTATATCTTGGGGTTTACTGAAGATTTTGAAAAAACCAAATCACAACTCAAGGATTATAAACTTCAGGTTGTTTACCGATTTTAAAATATATAAATGATGCGCCCCCAACAAAATCTTACGGCACAGATATTTTCGTTCTTTGCCTTGGTAAGGGTGCAGAATATCATTCTGTTAAGTATCGCCTTTTTTTTAACGAGCAAATACTTTTTTGCTCCCCAAGATAGTTTTTGGCAACTATTAAATGATCATAAATTTATAGCACTATTGCTGGCAACAACTATCAGTATTGCTTCAGGCTATATCATCAACGGTTTTTACGATCTAAAAAAAGATATGATAAACCGTCCCGAAAAAACTATACTCGAACAACAATTATCACAAACCAAACGCTTATATCTGTATTTTGGTTTAAATCTGTTAGCCGTTATTATAGCCTCTTTTATTTCTTGGCGTGCCGCCTTATTTTTTAGTGTATATATTTTTTTAATTTGGTTTTATTCTCATAAAATTCAAAATATAATTTTTATCAATAATTTATGGCTAACCATATTAAGTATATTTCCTTTTTTTGGTATTTTTTTGTATTTTAAAAAAATCAATAGTTTCATCCTGTGGCATGCAAGTTTCCTTTTCTTAATTTTATTTATCAAAAATATGTTAAAAGACTATATTAATATCAAAGGAGATATTGTCGAAAATAAGCAAACGCTCCCTATCGCTTACGGTGAACAAAAAACAAAAAATATCATATTGTTAATCAGCGTTTTAACATTTATACCTATAATCATATTACTCCAATACAATTACATAGGAAACATGCAATATTATTTTTATATAGCTATTGTATTGTATGCAATAGGTTTTGTTTGGTTTTATTTTAAACCCGCAGCACTACAATATTTTTATATTTTAGTCAAAATATTAATAGCTGTTGGTGTTTTTGCAGTCATGCTTATTCAAAATAATTTAACTTAACTTGTTCAAAGGTAAATATTTGAAAAAACTCAAAAATTACATACAAAAATGTCCTTGTAAATTCTAACTTAAATTTATTAACTTTGTATAATGGAATATTCATTCGATTTCAAAATTATTTTTATGAAAAAATTATTGTATTTAACCGTATTTTTATTGATTTTAAACAGTTGTGGAAGTTCAAAAAAAACTGTTTCAGAAAAAACAATATCAAAACCAAAAAAAACAAATACACCAAAGATTGATAAAACTGATAAAACCTCACAAAATTTGGATTTTTCTACCTTACGCTATATAGCAAAGTATGAAAATATAGCTAAAAAAGAAATGAAAGAATATGGCGTTCCGGCAAGTATAACATTAGCTCAAGGTATTTTAGAGTCACAATCCGGAAAAAGTAGATTGGCAGTTGAAGGCAATAATCATTTTGGTATCAAATGTCATAAAAATTGGCATGGTGATAAAATCTTACATGATGATAATGAAGCTCAAGAATGTTTTAGAAAATACAATAATCCGGAAGAGTCATTTAAAGACCACTCTCAATTTTTAGCAGGACGTAAACGTTATGCTTTTTTGTTTCGTTTACCTATTACAGATTATGAAGCTTGGGCAAGAGGTTTAAAAAAAGCCGGTTACGCAACAGATCCGAGTTATCCGGACAAGTTGATTTACCTTATTGAAAAATACCATTTGAATAAACTTGATAAAGATGTACTTGCACAAATGAGTGTTAAAGTAGATGAAACAGATGAAGAACATCAAAATAAAAAGAAAAAGTTTATTTACGAAGTTCAAGAGGGGGAAACCTTATTTACCATCTCAAGAAAATTTAACGTACCGGTTAAAGATATTCAACGCATCAATAACTTGAATGATTTTGATATTTATAAAGGACAAATTTTAGTACTTACCGAAAGCGACAATTCCGATCAGTCGATAGAACAATCGAAAGTAACACCAAAGCCTGAAGTTTCTGCAGAAAATACAATAATCACACAACCTGAAACGACTCCGAAAAAACAAATTAAAGATAAAAACATAAACGTTCAAAATACCGATAATAGTAATGATAAAGATTTAACGCTGCATGTTGTTAAAGAAGGCGAAACCCTATTCTCTATCAGTAAAATGTATAAAGTTGATTTAGAATATTTAAAACAAATAAATAATTTAACTGATAACGGTATTGCCGTAGGAAAAGTGATTAAAATACCCCAAAGCACTGAACAACCAAAATCGACTGTTACAAACAAAATAAACAAGGAACAACAAGTTAAAAAGAATCCGGATACAGACTCAGACAATGTTGTTTATCATATAGTCAAACCGGGAGAAACTTTATACCGTATCCACGTAAACTATAAAGTACCTATCAGTAAGTTACGTAAACTCAACCATTTGAAAGGTAACTATATCAAAGTTGGACAAAAAATCAGAGTAAAATAGGAAACCTTAAGATTCTGAAGTATCCATTGTGTGATAAACATTTTGGACATCTTCGTCTTCTTCTATCTTTTCTAAAAGCTTCTCTACATCAGCTTGATGTTCGGGAGATAATTTTTTGGTAACTTGAGGTATATATTCAAAGCCGGAAGATAAGATTTCCATTTTATTTTCTTCCAAATATTTTTGAATATTTCCATATTCTTCAAAGGGGGCATATATCAAAATACCGTCTTCATCTTCAAATATCTCTTCTACATTAAAGTCAATGAGTTCCAGTTCGAGTTCTTCCAAATCCATTGGTAAATTTTCTTTGTTAATACGAAAATTGCACACATGGTCAAACATAAAAATAACCGAACCCGATGTACCAAGCGTGCCGTTTAATTTATTAAAATAACTACGAACATTGGCAACCGTACGATTGTTGTTATCTGTAGCTGTTTCAACCAATACCGCAATACCATGTGGCGCATAACCTTCATACAAAACAGTTTTATATCCGGCAGTATCTTTATCAGATGCCTTTTTGATGGCACGTTCCACATTGTCTTTGGGCATATTAGCCGCCTTGGCATTTTGGATGGCTGCACGTAAACGTGCATTGGTTTCAGGATTGGGACCACCTTCTTTTACCGCCATTGATATCTCACGACCTATTTTGGTAAAGGTCTTTGCCATAGTCGCCCACCGTTTAAATTTTCTTGCTTTTCTAAATTCAAATGCTCTTCCCATATTCTTATTGGTTATCTGGTTAATTGGTTATATAGTGCCTAGTGTTTAGTGTAAAGTGCCAAGTGCGGATTTTATTTTCATAGAACACTTCGTTTTTTTATGATTATTTAACATTTCTAATTATCCATTCTCAATTTTCAATTCATCCGAAATGTTATACATCTCTATTCGTTACTAAAACGCACTTGGTACTTTTTCGCTTTCCACTAAGTACTAATATCTAATGTTTTATCTCTCCTAACTTCTCCGGTTCATGTTTATATTTGAATAAAATGGCAAATAATACGGCAATCACTAAAGCATATAATGCAAAAACGAACCAAATACTTTGCCAATCTCTAGCGCCATCTTTTGTAAAATAATCTATAATAACCCCACTACCGTAAGCGCCTAACATAGCCCCTAGTCCATTAGTCATAATCATAAACAAACCTTGTGCTGAAGCTCTGATTTTAGGATTTGTTTCTTGTTCAACAAATAAAGATCCGGAAATATTAAAAAAGTCGAATGCCATTCCATAGACAATCATAGATAAAATTATGGCAACTGCACCTATTCCAACCGGACTACCAACGCCAAACAAACCAAAACGTAAAAACCACGCCAACATACTCATAATCATAACTTTTTTAATACCATATCGTTTTAAAAAGAATGGTATGGTTAAGATAAATATGGTTTCCGATATCTGTGATAATGACATCACAAAACCATTATATTTGACAATGATGCTATCTTTAAACAACGGATTATTGCCAAAATCGTGTAAAAAAGCTTCACCCCACATATTAGTTATCTGTAAAGCGGCACCCAATAACATGGAAAAGATAAAGAAAATCGCCATTTTTTTATCTTTAAACAGGACAAAAGCATCTAATCCCAATGCTTGCGTCAATGTTTTTTGACCGGCATCTTTTTCAGGTGGACAATCAGGCAGCGTAAATGTGTATAAGCCCAATAAAATAGAAGCAGCAGCGGCAAAATAAAATTGATTGGCATTAATACCCCAACCGTAATAATCAGTTATCCAAGTTGCTAAAATAAAACCGATAGTCCCCCAGACTCTAATCGGCGGAAAAGTTTTAACTACATCATATTTATTGCGTTCCAAAATACAATATGAAATAGTATTGTCCAAAGCTATGGTCGGCATATACAACATTAGATAAAGTAAAGTATAGAGATAAACACCATTAAAATCGGTTTGTTGAGCTAAAAAATACAAAAGTACCCCACCCAAAATATGAAGTAGCGCAAAGAGTTTGTTTGGTCCCAGCCACTTGTCAGCTATAATACCCATAATACCGGGCATAATCAGAGATGCTAAACCTAAGGTCATAAAGACTGCCCCAATCTGTGTGCCGCTAAAATGTAAAGTAGCAAACATATATTTACCAAAGGAAAGCAGCCACGCACCAAAAACAAAAAATTCTAAAAAGTTAAGTATTGTTAGTTTAAATTTTATGCTATTCATAGTTGATTATTTTAGTTGAACAAACTTACTATTTTGCCGGCTAATAGCCAAAATCTTTTTTATAATTTCTGATAGACCTACTAGGTTTTTAAAACCTAGTAGGTCTGTAAGTTTTTTTAATCTAGTAAGTCGCAGTTTTTCCTAGACCTATCAGGTTTTGGAAACCTAACAGGTCAGCAAGGATGTTAATGAACTAAAGTGCCTATTTTTTTGCCATTGACCACTTTTGATAAATTGCCTTTAGTATTCATATCAAATACCAAAATCGGCAACCGGTTATCTTTGGCGAGAGCAAAAGCCGTACTATCCATAATTTTAAGTTCTTTTTGCAAAGCTTCATCATAAGTAATCCGGTCATATTTTATGGCATCTTTATATTTCTCGGGGTCTTTATCATAAATCCCGTCCACGCGTGTACCTTTTAAAATCACATCGGCATCAATCTCTAAGGCACGTAAAACCGCTCCGGTGTCGGTTGTAAAAAACGGGTTACCGGTTCCACCCGAAAAAATAACAATCTTCCCATTGGAAAGTGCCTGCTTGGCTTTAAGCGGATGTACTTCATCTGCCACTTTATCTATTTTTAAACCGCTTAACAGTTCGGTATCAATCCCATTTTGCAACAACACGCTTTGCAATGCCATACCGTTAATAACGGTAGCGAGCATACCCATAAAATCGCCTTGTGTCCGGTTCATCTGCTTGCCGGCTTCCGACAGACCGCGAAAAATATTGCCACCACCGATAACCAAACCAATCTCAACCCCTTGTTCATAAATACTTTTGATCTCTTGCACAAATTCATCGACTTTATCGGGGTCAATCCCATATGATTTATCCCCCATCAGTGACTCACCACTGAGCTTGAGTAATATTCTGTGATATTTCATCTGTAAACTTTTTGATAAATGCCGATTCTAAAAAACATATCCGGCAAAACATTTTGAACAAAGATAAGGATTTTATAGTTATTTGATGATGTGATACTATTGATTGTTTGTTTTAATAAATCTTGCAACGGTACAAGAATCAGGGTCACCTATAATAATAAAGATTACGGGCTTTCTTTCCTTCTCATATATTTTCCAAGATGTCGTCGTATCCAATTTGGAATACTCTTTTTCAAAATTTATATCAACATCTAAATTAGCAGTATATTTTCCACTTCTTACCTTCCAATTTCCAATTGCGTTCACATTTTGTTCTGTTTCATTATAATAATCCATAAAATCAAATGTTCCAATCGGTATGTTTTTTAGTATTAATGTTCCGTTTTCTTCTAAAATCAATTCAGTATTTTTGGCGCTTTCATATTCCGGAATATAATTCAAAGTTCTTTCATCAAGTTTGTACTTTCCAATTATAAATTCAGATGTGGGTTCATTATGAATTTTATACAAATCGTAATCCCAACCACAAGGCAAAAGATTACAACTAATAATAAGTAATAACGTTATTGCAATAATTAACCATTTTTTATTATTCATTTTGAATTCAATTTTCAGTAGGATTGTTGCAGTTATCGGTTAATATATGACGTCGTAGGAGATTTAAAAGTTCGCTAACTTCAACTTATGCAACAAATATAGGAAAATTCATAGAATTTTCCTATACAAATACGTCAAAACATTGAAGTAAGCAAAGAATCCGCTATGCCTATATATATATTGTTGTGGCTCGTGTTTTTTATATTTCGATTGAGATTTGCACTTTTCCGCCTAGTCCTTTTTCCACAATATCAAACAGCGTTTTTAGCGTGATATTACTTCCGTAATTTTCAACTCTTGAAATATAAGTTCTTTTTTTATTTACGATTTGTCCTAATTGTTCTTGTGTCAAATTCTTTTTTTCTCTCGCATTGCGTAGTAACATACCAATCTTAAAGGTTTCAAAATCACGTTCCAATTCGTCACGTCTTTTGGTGCCTTTTTTTCCATAGACTTCATTTTTAATTTCTTTCCAAGTTTTGATATTATTACTCATAATTTTTGTTTTTTTCGTTAAAATATTCTTGCATTAATTTTTCAGCTTTTTTAATCTCCTTTTTGGGGTTTTTTGAGTTTTCTTTTGAAATCCGGTTAATAATATAACTAATCGACCTTTATCAAAGAAGCAAAAAACTCGCCAAATATTTTTTCCTATTCTAATTCGAGCTTCATATAATCCTTTTGTTCCCTTAATTTGCCTTAAATATGTTTCAGGGACACGTTCAAAAGTTTCAATTATTTCAATCACTTTATAAATCTTATTTTGAACCTTTTCAGGTTGATTTTTAAGAAAATTTATAAAGTAATCCTTATAAGCAATAACTTCTCTTACTTTTTCCACAACGTAAAGATAACTTAAAAGTTACAATTTTGAATTAATTATTTATCTTTTATCTTTCAACTATTAAATTTATATATTTGTAGAAGCCAAAATAATTTTAGTATGACAACAAACAAACATAAAGTAGCGGTTTTGGGTAGTGGTAGTTGGGCTACGGCTATAGTCAAAATGCTAACCGAAAATCTTGATGAAGTAGCTTGGTATGTCCGAAGCGCTTATACTTTGGAACATTTTAAACTGCATCGACACAATCCTAAATATTTGCAACAAGTATTGTTTAATCCCGAACAGATTAAAATCAGTAACGATATCAATGAAGTGGTTGCGTATGCCGATACGATTATTATTGCCATCCCATCGGCATTTGTCAAAGCGGAATTAGATAAAATAACCGTTGATTTAAAAGATAAAATCGTGTTTTCAGCCGTTAAAGGTATTATCCCCGAAACTTTGTTGATTCTTGGCGAACATCTTAAAAAATACCATCGTATTCCCGAAAAAAATCTAGGGGTTATTGCCGGACCTTGTCATGCCGAAGAAGTGGCTATGGAACGTTTATCATATTTGACGATTGCTGCCAAGCGTAAATCCGTAGCCAAACAAATGTCCGGATTTTTAAATTCATGGTTTATCAAAACAACTTACTCCAAAGATGTATTCGGAATTGAATGGGCTGCCGTTTTAAAAAATGTGTATGCCATAGCGTCCGGGATTGCTCACGGTTTGGGGTATGGCGATAACTTTCAAGCGGTATTGATTTCAAATTCTATAAGGGAAATGAAAAAATTTATCAAAAAGAACGTCGATAAACGAAAGCGTAATATAGACAATTCAGCTTATTTGGGTGATTTGTTAGTGACGGCTTATTCCATTTTTAGTCGTAACCGGACTTTTGGTAGCATGATTGGAAAAGGATATACCGTTCGTAGTGCCATGGCAGAAATGCGTATGGTTGCCGAAGGTTATTATGCGGTTAAATCTGCTTATCAAATTAATCAAGAACGCAGTGAAAATAAAGCCAAAACCCCGATTATTGATGCCGTTTACCGGATTTTGTATCAAGGCGCCTTGCCAAAAACAGAATTTATAAAACTATCAGAAAAACTCAACTAATGCTCAATCCTTTTGACGACACATATTTTATGCGCAAAGCATTGCAAGAAGCCGAGTTGGCACTCGCCAAAGGTGAAGTGCCGGTTGGTGCGGTAATCGTTTGCAACGGACAAATCATTGCTAAAGGACACAATCAAGTTGAAACTTTAAATGACCCGACGGCACATGCCGAAATGTTGGCTTTTACGGCAGCAACCAATTTTTTGGGTAGTAAATATTTAAAAGATTGTACGCTCTATGTTACACTGGAACCTTGTCAAATGTGTGCCGGTGCTGCTTTTTGGTCACAAATAGGAAAAATTGTTTTCGGTGCAAGCGATGACCAACGCGGCTACCAGCATTGGCATTGCCGGGTGCATCCCAAGACGGAAGTAACCGGTGGCATATTAGCAACCGAAAGTGAAGCTTTGCTCAAAACGTTTTTTGCACAAATGCGTAGGTAGTTATTGATGATTTGGTTATATGGTTATTTGGTTATTTGATGAAATGGCGAATTGCCTGTTACTTCTATTATAGGGGATTTTTTTGTTTTTAGACCGGGCTCATTATTTTTTATTCAAAAACAACTGCTGTTTTAAAGTTTTAATTCTAGATTTGACAAAAGCCAAATTAGCTTTATTTTTTGAAGAAAATTCCGAAAGATAAGTTTCATAATATTGCAAGGCTTTATCGGGTTGTTTTAAAACTTCTTCCGATAAGATTGCCATTTGAAATAAAGCATCAGCATTTCTATGATTGTTTTGATATGCCTTTTTAAAATAATTAAAAGCCGTTCGGTATTGTTTACGCGCTTTGGCAATCATGCCCAGTTCGAAATATTCTTTATCAAGGTCCGGTTTCTTTAAACGAATTGCCATCAAAAAACGCCATTTGGCTTTTTTTAATTGTCCTTTTGCTTGGTAAATTTTGCCTAAATAATAATGCAGAATCGCATCTCGCCCATCAACACTAAGCGCTTCTGTAATATATTTTTCTGCTTTGTCATATTGCTTTAACATCAAGTAGCTCAAACCGGTATTTTTCTTGACAAATAAATCGTCGCTATAACGTAAACTATCCAGTTTTTGCAAAGTTTTGAGCATAGTTTGATATTGCTTTTTACGATAAGTCGCAATAACCTTTTGTCGTAAAAATTTGGTATCGTTAGGGTATAATAGTAAACCCTTTTGCAAATAATAATCGGCAGAATCTAAAAATTTGATGCGTTTGTAATTTTTAACCAGCATCATTAGTGTTTTTTTGTGTTGCGGGTCGCGGTGATAAGCTTCGAGAAAAGCATCGAGCTTTTGGTTCATATTGTTGCTGTACAAACCTATTTTATAAGGATAATTCGGATTGTGCGGGTCAATTTCGAAAAGTTTTTGTAGTATAACGATTGCCGTATCCTTGCGACCGGCTTGTGCATATAAGCTAGCCAAATCATACCGGTTGCGGTAATTGGTGCTGTCCAATGCAGCTATCTTTAACCTGACTTTAAGGGCTGCCCCGGGTTTACCGTAGCGGGCATAAACTTTTGCCAAACGGTTCATGGTGAATATATCCGGCTTTAACACCAAAGCTTTTTGATAAAATTGAATGGCTTTCCGGTCAAAACCGGTGTCATCGTAAATTTTGCCCAATCTTTGAAATTTTTCAAAACTATCCGGTTGACTTTGCAAGCGGTTGATAACTTCCAAATAACTCCCTTGGGCGTTAAGAATCAAGAGTTTAAAAAGAATTATAAGCAAAAGTGTTTTTTTCATCAATTTCTTTTTTCAGACCTACCGGATTTTTTCATTTAACCGACCTAGTAGGTCTTACAGACCTGCTAGGTCTTTAAGAATGTGATTTATAATAACTTGGTTTATTTCAACCCTATCAGGTTTTGAAAACCTAACAGGTCTTAGTCTTCCACTTTAAAAATAATAGGCAAAGTATAGACCACTTCTACCGCTTTGCCGTTTTGCGTGCCGGGTTGCATTACCGGTATGGCGGCAATCACGCGTTTGGCTTCTTTTTCAAGAGTTCTATATTTTGAACGGGCTTTAACTTTCGTGACTTTGCCGTCTTTGCCAATAGTAAACATGGTTATAATTTTGACTTTTTCACCATTTAATCCCAAAGTTTTTGCCACTTCCGTATTGAAGTGACGCGCTACAAATTTTTGTATTTTTTTACTCATGCAATCTTTAAGTTCTTGTCCGATTTTACCTTCGCAACCCGGATAAACCGGCGGATTTTTCATAAATTGAAAAGCGACTTCTTCATCGTCATCATCGGCCAAAACATCTTTGTCATCAACAACTTTAATTTGTATTTCCTTGCCGTTTTTCAATTGTATAACCGTATCGTGATCTATTTGTTCAATACCGGATTCGGCTTGCTGGTTTGATGTTTTCGAATTACAAGCATTAACGACTAAAATCAAGCCGGATAAAATTAAAGCGAAACTCAAATATTTAAGTATGGTTTGTTGTTTGGTGGTGTTCTTTTTTTGTATCATGATACGGGTTTTTAAGAGTGAGGGTTTATAAAATTGATTGATAAATGAAACTTGCCGGCTAGCAAAATGCTCTTGTAGCAAGCGTTGAAAATAGTCAGCAAAATTATGTTGTTTTAAGATTTGCTTGTCCGCTATGAATTCATGAACGGCACTAAGGCGTTTTTGATAGAACCAAATAAAGGGATTGAACCAAAACAGGACTTTTAAGATTTCAAACACTAGTAAATCTAACCAATGTTTTTCACGATAATGTACCAATTCGTGCTGCAAGACCGGCAGATTTTGATTTTGATATAAGTCCTTATCTATAAAAATATAATTGACAAACGTAAAGGCTTCACGATGTTGCTGTAATAAAACAATTTTAATATCATGTTGATAATCAATTATTTCATTTGTTTTGGTCAAGCGAAATATTTGATAAAGTTTATACACAAACCAATAGCTCATAACCAAAACACCGGCAACATATACATATAATAATAAGTCGCCGTAACCAGATGTAATTTGCCTGCTCAATTGAGTTTGGACGGACCGGCTACCGATGATAACCGGTTTGAGCGTTTCGGTAAAAACCGGTTTTTCAAACCAATGGATTTTAACTAATGGCAACAGAAATGACAACAGTCCGGTTGCCAACAAATACCACCGGTTCCAATTAAAGAGACTTTCGCGGCGTAAAAACCGATCGTAAAACAAGAGAAAAACCGCTTGTATCAATATGACTTGTAAAACATAAAATAACATTAGTTGTCTTTTTTTAGTTCTTTTAAAATATCTTCTAATTCATTGACATCTATGTCTTCATTTTTGGCAAAAAACGAGACCAGATTTTTAAATGATCCGTCAAAATAATTGTTAATCATTTTACGCATGCTAAACTTGGTGTAATCTTCCTTTTTTACAAGCGGAAAATACACAAATCCCCGCCCTACTTGTTCGTGTCCGACAAATCCTTTGCTTTCCAAAATACGGATAATCGTGGAAACCGTAGTAATTGCCGGTTTAGGTTCGGGTAAGTGGGACAACACATCTTTGACACTCGCTTTGTCGAGCTGCCATAAGATTTGAATGATTTGTTCTTCGGCTTTGGTTAGGTTTTTCATTTTTTTGGTTATTTGGTTAATCGGTTATTTGGTTATTTGATGACCGGCGCTTCGGTAACTTCGGTACATCCCGACTAAAGTCGGGACACTCAGTCACCTTTGTGTCAGGACACTTTGTTAGCTTTTACTCCGCTAGGTTAGGTCATTAAGTGATCCCGATTTTCAATAGGGATTGTGCCGAAATGACCGGTTTTTGATTGCACAATTTTTCAATTATAAAACAATAACGCAAAGATAAACTAAATATTTCGTTTAAACTAATTTTTTAGTTATTTTTTTAAATCTTTTTTATTTAACATGAAAAAAGACCTATCAGGTTTTGAAAACCTAACAGGTCTCATAAAAAATTTAATCGTCGTTAAAATCAATCTTTAAAAGGTCTATAAGAACTGCGGTCTCCGTTGAGGATTTTTAAAGTAACAACACAATGTTCTTGATTTTGAAACGTTTCGTCCAAATGATTGGTTAACCAAGCCATGACTTCGTTAAATTCGCCGTAAATCTGTGTGCTCAAAGGGGTTTCTATCAACTCAAATTTGCTTTTACGCAATTGCCGGATAAAATCTTTTATTGGTTGCTCAAAATCTTGATGTAATGGGTAAATACTTAAATCAAATGAAGCTTTCATAGTGGTAATTTTTTACAAATTTACATTAAATATGTGTGGTTTGTCAAGAAAATTATAAACTTTAAACCGGATAGTTATCACAATAATTATGTTAAAGTCATGTTAAAATTAAAATCTATTATTATTATTATTATTATTATTGCTTGATCATTTAGTTGGCCAACATAAATGACCTAACTGAGTATTAATTTTTAAAAACTTAAACCTATGAAAAAAGTAGCTTTAATTTTAGCATTGTTGTTATTTTCTTTTAATAACTTTGCGAAGTCAGATGTTGTGTCTAACAAGTTTATTATCAACGATAAAGTAGTAAGTGAATTACCGGAAAAAAGTGATAATTTTATTAAACCAATGCGATACACATACCTGACTTCTTGTGGGGTAACTGCTGTGAGTTATTCTTACGAACCTGTAAGTCTGGAAGATTATCTAGCTTGGGGAGCGGCAATGAATGAATATTATTGTGGGTAACTAAAAAAGAGTAGCGCTACTCATTACTTAAATATGAAAATAAAATTACAAATTTTAATGTTTGGGGTAATAATGGGGTTATTACAACCCGTTATTGCCCAAAACATAAAAATAGAATACAAAGTCAAATCCAAACAAAGTTTGAACCGTCCGGCATTTACCGAACCTTTCTTATTGTTAATAAATAAAAATAACAAAAGTTTATTTATTTCAAAAAACAAATTGATTGCCAGAAAAATTTTAAAAAAATACTATGACAAGAAACTTCAAATGGCGAGAAGTTCTCACAAAATTATTACCTCTGCTTCTGACCCAGAAATAATAGAAGCTAACAAATATGAAAACAAATATAAAGTTACTATTGAAAAAGATTTTAAATCGCAGAAATATAAATATCAGCAATATGCTTTTATGTCAGTTTTACAATACCAAGCTAAATTGCCAAAATTAAATTGGCAGTTACAAGATTCAATCAAGACAATATTGGATTATACGGTTCATAAAGCTACTTTAAACTATAAAGGACGACATTATACGGCTTGGTATGCACCGGCTATTGCTATTAGTGACGGACCTTTTAAATTTTGGGGACTACCCGGCTTAATTCTAGAAATATATGACAACAAAGATGACTACCATTTTACAGCAACCGGCATAGAATTTCCGGAAAAGATAGAATTTCCAAAAAAATATTTTGCCAAGGGTTCTACTTTAATGCCAGTTATTCAAACCACCGAAAAAAACTTTCAAAAAGATTTTGATAAAACTTTTAATCCTGATAATGTGTTAGGCACAACGGCTTATATTGGAAAGAATACTGAAGAAATGAAAGAAGAAAGAGTGCAAAAAATAAAAAGCAAGTATAATAATCCGATTGAATTGAAAGATGATTAAAAACCTGTTTGGGGCTTTACTATTATTGCTAAATTTAACGGTTCACGGGCAAACCGAAATAAAAGGAAGCGTTCAAAATCAAAAAGGAAACAGCTTAACAGGTGCCAATGTTTTGATAATGTATCCCAAAACACATCGGATAATCACCTACGCCATAACCGGAAGTCAAGGGTATTATCGAATTTTAGTTAATGAAGCTACAGACAGTTTATTGTTAAGTGTGTCATTTTTGGGATATAAAACCAAAAAGGTCCTTATTGCCAATCATTCTCAAAAACTGGATTTTATATTACAAGAATCTCACCAAAAACTCAAAGAAGTTGTCATTAAAAACCAATCGGTAAAACAACGGGGCGACACCATTAATTACAGGGTAACAGCTTTAAAACAAGCAGACGACAAAGTATTGATAGACGTTATTAAACGCATTCCGGGTGTAGATGTCATGACTAACGGCAAGATTTTGTATCAAGGTAAGCCCATCAACAAGTTTTATATTGAAAATATGGATATGCTCGAAGGGCGGTACAATCTGGCTAGTAACAATCTGCCGGTTGATCAAATCGTATCGGTGCAGGTTTATGAAAATCATCAGCCCATAAAACTCTTGGACAGTTTGGTGTATTCTGAAAATGCCGCTTTGAACATTCGTTTAAAAAAGAATTTTTCGTATGCCCTACCTTATGAATTAGCTGCCGGTTATCAGCCGGTTATTTGGCAAGGGAAATTGGTCCCGATGATGTTTAGAAAAAAAGTACAAATGTTGTCATTATTGCAAACTAACAACGCCGGACAAAGCTTACACAACCAACTTCAAAATTTTTATCAAAGTAATACTCCAGATTTAGAAACGCTACAACAAACACAAGAGTGGACACATATTTCCAATGTGCTTTCGCCACCCTTTGATGAAGACAAATGGTTAGATAACCAATCTTATTTGGGCTCACTCAATTTTTTATTCAAACTCAATAAAACAGCACGACTTAAAACCAATTTGTCGTATTTACCCGAAAATATCATAGAAACAGCAGTTACCCGACAACAAATTTTATTGGAAAATCAACAAATAACCACACTAGAACAACAGCAACATACTCAAGATATGCGGCAAGCGGTTTGGAATCTGATTTTTGAACAAAATTCAAAAAAACGATATCTCAAAAACAATTTTCATTTAAAATATTCCGGACAATCTGATTTTAATTATGTCTCCAATAAGGATTTAAACCAAGAAAGACGCCGTCCGGTTTATCATTTAACCGATCAAATAAATTGGATGTTTCCGGTTAAAAAAAATATTTTTAGTATCAATGCCTTTTTTTCATACCGGATAACCGATGAAAATTTTGAGATAAAACCCGGTCCCTTTGCGCAAATTTTTAATAATGGACAAAATTTTGATAATCTGCAACAATCTCTGCAAACGCAAAAATGGCATTTTAACCTTAACACCGGCTTGATGAAAAAAGTTAAAAATTGGACTTTTGAAAACTATATCTATTTTCAAAAAGACAGACACTTTCTCAAAAATAATATTTTTCCGAGCGCTTATTCAAACTTTTTAGCAGATGATTATTCCAATCATACCAAACTCGACCAAACAACTATCAAAAACTTGTTCAGGATGAGTTTTCAAAATAATACTTGGCATTTAGGCTTGGAATTGCCCTTAAGGTATATTTATTTAGACATAACAGAACACACAAGGCGGCAAACCAAAAATATAAATGGCTTTTTTCAAGATTATGATTTGATTATAAAACACACCATTAATAAATGGTCTATCATTGGAACGCATAGCAGAAAAACCGGCTTTAATGATTTGTTTCAAAATCATTTCAATTATATTTTAAAAGCATATAATCAATTGGAACGCTACCGCACCCCCATTCAAAAAACTATTAAAACCGAATTTAGTAGTATTTTACGCTTTAAAGATATTTTAAACGGTATTCACGCGTCGCTTGTCTTGTCATACACCGACAATCTTAAGAACATTCTTTATAAATATCAATATTTTAACAATGGTGCTTCCGAACTCGAAGCCATCGAACGTTCCAATCATACCAAAGACAAACGGGTGATTTTAAAGTTTAACAAATATTTTTTTAAAAGCAAAATTTCAACCAAATTTAATATGATGTTTCAATGGACGGAACACCCGTTGATTCTCAACGAAAAATTATTGCATAAAACTTACCAAACCTTACATTTATTATCGTCCGTAAGAATCCCCATTCATAAAAAAATATCATTTTATACGGATTTTGAAGTAGATAATTACTTTTTTACGAATCAAAATAACAATTTGGAAAATTATCATATCAAACCTGCTATTTATTATTACCCGTTTAAACAACATCAATTCAATCTATCATCCGATTTATATTTAGTACCTAATGAGCAACGCCATGATTTTTTTATAAACTTATCGTATCAATATAAGCCAAAATCAAAAAAATGGTCAATTTTTGCCAAATGGAATAACATAACCAATCTTGCGGCTTATACAACATCATTCGGTGATGCTTACAACACTTACCAAAGTATCTATACTTTACGTTCTTCCTATATTTTGATTGGGTTTGAAAGTTCTTTCTAAATTAATGTAAAATTCATTTCTCAAAAATTCAATATCAAATACTACTATTGATACAGCAGTAATCAAATGTTCAGCATATTTTTAACTCTAAATTTTTATCCGTATAACCATAAAATTCATACATTTGATATAACAAATTTTATGATATGACCTTTAATATTTCCGAGACTATAATTTTTGGGGTAATCACTTTTATTTTAGGGCTTATAACCGCTTATCTTTGGGTGAAGTTAAAAACCCAAAAATCATTTAACAAAGCTTTGAATGAATGGCATCAAAAAGAAAAAAACTTTCTTTCACAATTAAATGACAGAGGCAAACAAGTTGATAAACTGCAATTAAAATTACAAAATTGGGAAGATAAATGGAACACTGCTCAAGCAGATTTTAAGCGAAAAGAAGTTGTGATGCGCCAAGAATTTGAACTATTAGCACAGAAAATTTTAGAAGAAAAATCCCAAAAATTTACAGCGCTCAATCAGGATAATATGAAGCAAATCTTGACCCCGTTTCAAGAAGCTATGACTACTTTTAAAGAAAAAGTAGAACAAAATGAAAAAGAAAGTTTCGGGCGACATCAAGCGCTTCAAGAACAACTTAAAAATCTGCAAGAACTCAATCATAAATTGAGTCAAGAAGCATTGAACTTAACCAAAGCGCTCAAAGGCGAAAGTAAAACACAAGGTATTTGGGGTGAAACTATTTTAAATCGCCTGCTCGAAAAATCGGGCTTGGAAAAAAACCGCGAATATTTTGTGCAACAAAGTTTTAAAGCTGCTGATGATACCGACCGCCAACGCGTGCAACCCGATGTCATCATTCAATTACCCGACCGAAAAAAACTGGTAATTGATGCTAAGGTTTCCTTAACAGCATACGAACGTTATATCAACACAGATGATCCGGCACAACAAGAAAATTATCTCAAGCAGCACTTGGCGTCTTTAAAAGCGCACATCAACGGCTTGGCAAAAAAATCTTATGACACGCTTCTTCAGGGCGAATCGCCTGAATTTATCTTGATGTTTATAGCAGTTGAACCGGCGTTTTCTTTAGCACTCAAAGAAGAACCGGAATTGTATAATTATGCTTTCCGGCACAATATTGTGATGGTGACTCCTTCAACTTTGTTAGCCACACTCAAAATAGTCGATAATATGTGGCGCAATGAAAAGCAACGCAAAAATGCCATAGAAATTGCCACACAAGCCGGTGCTTTATACGACAAATTTCACGGTTTAATTGTTGATTTAGAACAAGTTGAAAACAAATTGTCGAGCGCACAACAAAGTTTTGAGTCGGCAATGAATAAACTGCATACCGGTAAAGGGAACCTAATCAGCCGCGTTGAAAAATTAAAAAAACTCGGTGCCAAAGCTAAAAAACAGTTGCCGAAACACGATGATGATATTTAAAGAACTGTTTTTGAAAAAACTATTGTATTTATCAGACCTACTAGGTTTTTGAAACCTAGTAGGTTTTTTTAATCATGTTTCTAAGCTTCATAATCAAATAAGTGCAACGGTTATTCGTAAAAAAGCATGATGATGAGGTTTAACCTTTACAACAACGCCAAAACATAGCCCACAATAATTCCGGAAATTAAAACATAGGATTCGCGGGCATTTTTCAACCATAATTTTTGTAAGATTGCCAAACCGGTTAAGATGATTAATCCCAATATGATTTGTGCGGTTTCTATGCCTAAAGCAAATTCGAGTAAAGGTAAAATTTTATGTGATTGTCCGGCTATCATCAGTTTAAAATCGGAAGCAAAACCCAAACCGTGAATCAATCCGAAAAAGAAGGAAAAGTAATAGTGAACACGCGTCAATAATTTATGATCCGTCCAAATAATATTGGACAAAGCCGTAATCAAAATGGTATATAAAATCAAAGTTTCTATCAGATTTTCGGCAACTTTTACCATTCCGAAAACCGACATAAACAAACTCGTGGTATGCGCTATCGTAAACAAAGACACCAGCGTGACTAATTTACGCCAGTCCTTGAAACTAAAAACCATGATTAATGCCAGTAAAAACAAAATGTGGTCAATAGACGACCAACTGAGAATATGGTTTAAACCCAGTTTAAAATAGAGTTCAAAATCAGTCATTACCGGAAGTGTTTTCAGGGAAAATATCTAAATTATCTTTATAAGATTTCTTGTTTTTAAACACATTATCCATAAAGATAACCAAAGCCGGCAGTAACAGTAAATTGGAAAACATTGCCATCAGCAAAGTCAAGGAAATCAAACCACCTAATGCCTTTGTGCCGCCATAGTCAGAAAGTAAAAAGGTTGCAAAACCAAAAAACAAAACAATGGAAGTATAAAACATACTGACACCGGTTTCTTTAAGCGCTTTATAAACCGAGCGTTTGATATGTCCCTTGTGCAGTTTGAGTTCATGGCGCAACTTGGCTAAATAATGAATGGTGTCATCAACCGAAATACCAAAAGCAATACTAAAAATCAATATGGTGGACGGCTTGAGCGGGATACCACCAAAACCCATAATACCTGCTGTAATTAACAATGGTAAAAGGTTGGGAATCAACGAGATGAGCGCCATTTTTAAAGAGCCACCAAACATCCACACAATAAAAATAAAAATTAATACAATAGCCAACCCCAAAGATACCATCAGATTATCAATCAAATAATGGGTACCTTTTAAATACAATTTAGCTTGTCCGGTCATTAAAACTTGGTATTTCTTAGCCGGAAAATATTTTTTCTCCTTCATTTCCAAATAATCTTCAACCCGTTCCATCTGCTCGGTTTCTATATCTTTCATAAAAGTCGTGATACGTAAATAACGTTGCAGTGAGTCCGTATAACTTTGTAGCAAACCGGTTTTATGACCACTATTTTTTAAGTAGGGCATAATAAAATTTTTCTCGTGCGTTGACGGCAATTGATAATATTGCGGGTCACCGTTATAAAATACTTGTTTGGTATATTTTGCCACATTGACCAACGACACCGGACGGGACAATTCGGGCAAATCGGCAATTTCATTTTGAAACCTGTCCATTCTTTTTAAGGTGGATAAATGTAAAGCGCCTTTTTTGCGTTTGGTGTCAATCATAAATTCTAAAGGCAAAATACCCCCGAATTCGCGTTCAAAAAACTTAATATCCTTATAAAAAGTACGATTTTTAGGAAAATCAGCAAGCATACTGCCGGATACTTTCATTTTAGTTGCCCCTATAATACTGAAAATCAACAGCAAAATGGCTATACCAAAAATCGCTTTTTGTTTATGACGCACTGTATTTATCAGCCATTCGACAAATTTGTTTAACCAAACTTTTTTATGATGTCTTAAATGTTTGTTTTTAGGCGGTTTTTTATAGCTGTAAATAATCGGAATTAATAAAATAGATAAGACAAAAATAGATAAAATAGATAGGGAAGCTACGACCCCAAACTCTCTCAACAAATTGTTTTTGACTATTATAAAAGTTGCAAAACCAATTGCAGTTGTAACATTCGTCATTAAGATGGCATTACCTGTATTACTGATAACCCGTTGCAATGACTTGGCTTGATTGCCATGTAAAATAATTTCTTGTTGATATTTATTGATTAAAAATATCGCATTAGGCACTCCGATAACGATAACCAAAGGTGGAATAATAGCTGTTAAAATACTGATTTTATAACCCAAAGTCCCCATTATACCAAAGGACCACATCACCCCTATACCCACTATCAACAATGAGATAAAAATAGGCGATGCCGAACGAAAGAAAAACCAAATAATAAAACCGGTTACCAATAAAGATAAAATAATAAAAAACGGAATTTCTTTTTCTAAAACTCTGGCATTCAATGACTTGATATAAACCAATCCGGAAACTTTGATGTCCGCATGCATCTGTTGCTCAAACTTCTCAATTAATGGTTTAAGTGTTTCAGACACAAAAGACACCCGTTTATTAGACGTAATAATACTACTTTTAATAGTCACAAAAGTTAAAATTGCTCCGGATTTTTTATTATAAATCAATCCGTCAAAAAACGGCAATGAATCAAATAAACGTTTTTTGACTAAACGCGCTTGCGCATCACTCTGAACCGGACCGGATAAAAAATTTTTTAATGTAAATTTTTGATTGGTAGTATCTTTTTGTAAAACTTTTAAATTCTCAATAGAAACAACTTGTTCAACCTCAGGATAACTTCGTATTTTTTTGGACAAAGCCAACCAAGCATTAAGTTTATCTTTGGTAAAAAAAGTGGAGTCTTTTATGCCTAATAATACCAAATTGTTATCACTTTTAAAAACTTTTTTAAAGCGAGAATATTCTTGCGCATAAGGGTCGTCTTTAGGCAAAATACTCTTTTGTGTATAAGATACCGATACGTAGCGCCATTGTGTTACAAAAAATATGCTTACGACTATTATTAAAAACAAAAAAAGCGGTTTGTTGCGTAAAATGATCCGTGCTAATTTATCCCAAAAATTCATCTGTTTAAATTTAATACAAAATTACGATAAAGTTTATAATATTCATAAAATTACAGAATATCATTTCATCTATTTATTTTTTTCTTTTAACACTATAGTTCATGATAATTGTGTGGATAAGCCTTAATGTTTAAAATATTCATTTTTTCGAAATAAAATTTCTTTATTTGACGTTTTATAACCATACATAAAATGTAGCATTTCTTACATATTTTAGCTCGCCTACTAAAAAAACTATATTTTTAAGTAAAAAATTCATTTTCAATTATTTAACATTATATTGCGAATATCATAATAATTAAAGTGCTAATTATCAATATTTTAAAAAATTTAATAACTTGTTAATAACTTTTTTGCAACTATATCAAATTTGCAAATCTTTCAATTAACTTTGTTCTTGGCTAAATGTCGACTTAACAATTAACCTAAAACAACTCAAAATTTATGCAAACGATTAATGTAATTAAACGGGACGGAACTTCAGCGCCTTTAGATTTGAAGATGATACACGATATGGTCGAATGGGCTTGTAACGGCTATCAAAATGTATCAGTATCGGATATTGAAATTAATTCTAAAATTCAGTTTTACGATGGTATTACTACCTCCGAGATACAAAAAATCATGATTAAGTCGGCGGCAGATTTAATTTCGGAGGAAAACCCCGATTATCAGTTTGTTGCCGCCCGTTTGTTGTTAAGCGATTTGTATAAAAAAGTGTTTAAACAAGATAAACCCATTCCTTTTGAATTTTTTGTACGTAACAATGTCTATCGCGGTGTTTACGACAAATCTATTTTAGAGGCGTATAGTCAAAGCGAGCTGGTCTATTTCGGTAAAAAACTCAAACACGAACGCGATAATTTGTTTACCTATGCCGGCTTGCGTCAAATGGTAGATAAATATTTGTTGCAAGACCGTAATACTTTTGAATTGTATGAAACACCACAAGAAGCATTTATGCTCATTGCGATGTTTATGTTTAAAAACTACAAAGGGCAAAAACGCAAAAAATACGTCTTGGATTTGTACGAAGCGGTTTCAACCTTTAAAATTAGCTTGCCCACACCTATTATGTCAGGCGTTCGCACGCCTTTACGACAGTTCAGTTCTTGCTGTTTGATTGATGTCGGTGATTCACTCGAATCTATATTACAATCCAATACGGCAGTCGGTTATTATATTGCAAGCCGCGCCGGCATCGGTCTTAACTTTGGACGTATTCGCGGATTGGGTGCCAATATTCGTAACGGCGAGGTCATTCACACCGGATTGGTCCCATTCTTAAAAATGTATGAAGCTACAACCAAAGGTTTTACACAAAATGCCATTCGTGGCGGCAGTTCTACTTCTACTCTACCCTTTTTTCACTGGGAAGCCGAAACTTTTATTCAATTGAAAAACAACAAAGGTAACGATGAAAACCGTGTGCGACGCATGGATTATTCCATAGCCGTCAACAAATTATTCCGCGAACGTGTTCGAAAAAATGAAGATATTACCTTGTTTTCATCAGAAGAAGTGCGTGACTTGTATGATGCTTTCTATGGCAGTGATTATGAAAAATTCAAGATGTTGTATGAAATGTATGAAGCTAATAATCGTATTAGAAAAAAACACATCAACGCACGACAGTTCTATCTTGATATGCTCAAAGAACGCTACGAAACCGGTCGTATTTATATATTAAATGCAGACCGTGTCAATGAACACAGCTCATTTAAAGATCATATTTATATGTCTAATCTGTGTCAAGAGATTACCTTACCTACAGCACCAATTACCGATGTCAATAAAACTGATGGTGAAATAGCTATGTGTATCTTGAGCAATATCAATCTAGGAAAAATTGAAAGTATTAAAGAACTCGATAAACTAACCGAACTTTTGGTGCGTTTTCTTGACGAATTAATCGACTATCAAGACTATCCGGTTATTGCCGCAGAAAAATCGACTAAAGCACGACGCAGTTTAGGTATCGGCGTATCCGATGTTTTTCATTTCTTAGCCAAAAACGGCTTGCGTTATGATACGGAAGAAGGTAGAAAAACCATACATCGATATATGGAACGTTTTCAATACGGCTTAATTAAAGCATCTAATTTGCTCGCCAAAGAAAAAGGTGCATGCGAACTCTTTGACCGCACCAAATATGCCGATGGGATTATGCCTATTGACACCTATACCAAAGCAGTTGATGAAATAGTCGAAAATGATTTGGTAATGGACTGGGACAGCTTGCGTGAAGACGTTCAAAAATACGGCTTACGTAATTCGGCTCTAAGTGCCATTCCTCCGGCAGCAAGCAGCAGTGTAGTATCCAATTCTACTCCCGGAGTTGATCCGGTGCGCAAACTCTTGATAGCTAAAATGAGTAAATACGGTGCACTTAAACAATTAGTACCCGGATTTGGTCAGTATGAAGAAAACTATACTTTGGCATGGGATATAGACAATGAAGAGTACTTAAAATTTATCGCAATATTTCAAAAGTTTATTGACCAAAGTATCAGCACCAACCAATACTACGATATTTCAAAATATAAAAATAACAAAGTACCTGTTAAAGATTTAATTCGTCACGACGGTATTGCCTATAAATACGGCTTAAAAACTTTGTACTATATGAATATCAATGACAATTCGGGTAACGAATTGGCAAAAATAAAACTCGCTAGTGAAGAACAATCCACACCTGTCTTTAATTTTGCCAAATTAGAACTTGATATTGACGATTATGATAGTTGTGAAGGTGGCGGTTGTTCTGTTTAAGTGACACTAATTATGAGTATAAATATACAGGTAACGGCACATTTCTAGATTTATAAAAATTTATTTTTAAATAAACAAAAAAAGACGTAAATTTGCCGTTCAAAATTTAAAATAATAACCGGGGTCGGGAACCCCACAAAATCAAACAGTTATGCCTGTAAAAATCAGATTACAAAGACACGGAAAAAAAGGAAAACCTTTTTATTGGATTGTTGCCGCCGACTCACGTGCAAAAAGAGACGGTAAATTCTTAGAAAAACTCGGTACATATAACCCGACTAAAGTGCCTGCAGAAATCACATTAAACATTGACCGTGCCGTTGAATGGTTATTCAATGGAGCGCAACCAACCAATACAGCTCGCGCTATCTTAAAATACAAAGGTGCGATGCTCAAAAAACACTTATTGGTTGGCGTAAAGAAAGGTGCTTTCAGTGAAGAAGAAGCCGAAAAAAGATTTCAAGCTTGGTTAGTTGAAAAAGAAGCTAAAATTAAAGCTCATCAAGATGAAGTTGATGCAGCAAGAGCTAAAGACAAAGCCGAAAGATTAGAAAAAGAAAAAGCAGTTAATCAAGCTAGATTAGAAGCACAAAAAGCAGCTAATGCCGAAATTATTGCAGAAGCTGAAAAAAATGAAACTGCCGGCGCAGGTAATGAGCCTGTTGATGCAGTTGAAGAAGCTTTAAAATCGGAGCAAACCATTGAAGAAGCTGCCGGAACGGCAACAGCTGAAGACAAAACGGAAGAATAAGCCGGTTTTCTGATAATGAAAAAAGAAGAAGCTTATTATTTAGGGAAAATTGTAAAAAAATATGGTATTAAAGGAGAGCTTTTAGCCAAAATTGATACCGATGAACCCGAAATTTATGAAGGAATGGAATCAGTTTTCCTTGAAATTAAAGGAAAACTGATTCCGTTTTTTTTAAACAAATCATCACTCCACAAAGCCACAACACTCCGGCTCGATTTTGAAGATATTAACAATATTGAAGACGCCGAAACACTCATAGGAAAATCTATTTACTTACCCTTAAAAGATTTACCTGAACTAACAGGTAATAAATTTTATTTTCATGAAGTTATCGGTTATGATGCCATAGACAATAAATTGGGACACTTAGGAACGATTCAATCCGTTAACGATCAAGCCCCTCGAGCATTTTTTGTCATTAAAGATCAACAAAACAATGAAATTCTCATTCCTGTTTCTGACCCGTTTATCAACAAAGTTGACCGAAAAAACAAAACGATAGTTTTTAATACACCGGATGGGTTGATTGACATTTACCGTTCAAAATAATGTCCGTTTATAAAGATTTTTTCAGATTTAAACAATTTACCATTGCTCAAGAACAAACCGCTATGAAAGTCGGAACTGACGGGGTTTTATTAGGAGCTTGGGCTGATTTAAAAACGGCATACAACATTCTTGATATTGGTACCGGTACCGGACTTATTGCACTGATGTGTGCTCAAAGACAATCTTTGGCAAAAATAGATGCTATAGAAATAGAGCCTTCAGCTGCCCATCAAGCCTACAAAAATTTTATAAATTCAAATTGGTCAGAACGGTTGCACCTCATTCAAATTGACTTTAAAATGTTTTCCCCGCAAAAACAATATGATGTTATTATTAGTAATCCTCCGTATTTTGATGAAAAAACATTAAACCGGAATAAACAAAGGGATTTAGCCCGTCACAATCATCATCTTTCTTTAGAAGTACTTATAAATCGAGCAAAAAAAATACTGAAACCAAACGGAAATATACAATTAATTTTACCTGCTGATAAATTAAAATACTTAAAACAAATTTATCAACAAGAACAACTTTACTTGAATAAAATATGTTATGTTCAAGGACATGCAAATGCCAAAATTAAAAGAATATTGGTAAAAATTTCAAGAATAGAAACCGCTCTGAAAGAGGAAAAACTTTTAATAGAACATTCCAGACACCGATACACAAATGAATATATAAATCTAACCCGTGATTTTTATCTAAAAATGTGATTGTTCAATGTAATAACACAATTCTAACTAACATAAAAATTATTATATTTGTTTGGTTGTCTTAAAAACAAATCTATGAAACGAACTTTACTAATCATTTTTATTTTATTAAATTATTCTAACAACCTGAATGCTTGCACAACGGCTGTTATATCAGGTAAATATACTGTTGACGGCAGACCTTTATTGTGGAAAAATCGTGATACATGGGCGGTCAAAAATTCATTGCGTTACTTTTCTGATGGTAAATACGCATATATTGGTTTGGTTAATTCCAAAGATTTAGAAGGAAAAAGTGTCTGGATAGGCGTTAATTCTGAAGGCTTTGCCATTATGAATTCCGCCTCATATAATTTAAACCTAGACAATAAGGATAAATTAACCGGATTTGAAGGTCGGATTATTAAACAAGCTTTAGCCACTTGCAAAACCTTAGCTGACTTTGAAGCCTTACTCGATAGTTTACCAAGACCAACAGGTTTAGAAGCTAACTTTGGAGTGATTGATGCACAAGGAGGTGCCGCAGATTACGAAATCAATAATTATAAATACACCAAATTTGACGCCAATGATCCAAGCGTTGCACCATTCGGATATATCATTCGGACCAATTACTCACATACCGGACCCTACGGCTTTGAAAGCAGTGGTTACATCCGTTACAATTCTGCAAATGATTTATTCTATCAAGCTGTTTCGACCTATGAAGGTATTTCAGCACAATATATACAACAAAATGTTGCCAAAAACATGTGGCACGCTTTAATTAAAGAAAACCCACTTGAAAAATATTACAACTTTCCTCCCGGTACAATCAAATATATTCATTTTAGAGATTTTATTCCGCGTTCGGGTACGTCATCATCAGTAGTTGTTCAAGGTGTTAAAAAAGGTGAAAACCCCGATTTAGCAACCATGTGGTCCAATGTCGGGTTTCCTATGGCATCAATGGTAGTGCCTGCATGGGTAAGTAAAGTATCATTACCTCAGGTAGTTGTGTACGACAAAGAATTAAAAGATTCTCCCATTTGTCATGCGGCATTAAGTCTCAAAAAATATAAAATCATGAATATACGCTGGGGAAAAGTCGATCATCAATATGTCAATATCAATGCGCTTGTTAATAACAAAGAAACCGGTATTGTACAACTGACCAAAAAATATGAAAATACCATTTATCGTAAAACCAACGATATGCTTGCCGAATGGTATAAAAACGGCAAAACAGATAAAAATCAAATGAAAACTTTTTATAAATGGGTCGATCAGTATATTAAGGAAGCTTATCTCAAAGAATTTAATCTCAAACTATAATATGCGATGAAATATTTATCATACATATCATTAATTATTTTTCTTGTCTTTCCCGCTTGTAATAATCCTGCTCAAAAAGAAAAATACAAACCTCAAAAACAAACCGAAAACACAATTGCTAACAATACAGGAAATAATCCTAAAATAAAAGTGGGTGTTTTTAGCGGTAACGGAGCCGGTGCAGTTAGTGTCATTGAAACTATTGAAGCGCTTAAAATTGATCCGGATATAACCGCATACCCTCTTAGTCCGGCAGATATTATTACAGGCAAATTGACTGAAACAGATGCGATTATTTTTCCCGGTGGTAGTGGTAGCAAACAATTAAACAGTTTGGGTAAAACAGGTAAGCAAAAAGTTATTAATTATATCAAACAAGGTGGTGGAGCTATCGGTATTTGTGCCGGTGCTTATATGATGTGTCAAACTGATGGCTATCCGAGTTTAAAAATAGGTGATGTCAAACACCTCGACCGACCGCACTACAATCGCGGACGCGGTTTAATAGAGTTTAAACTCAATGATGAAGGACTGAAAATATTTCCCGAATTTAAAGACCAACCCCAGTTTATCCAGTATTACGATGGACCTATTATGGCACCATTAAACCAAGAAAAAAGTTTTAAACCGGTAGCTGTTTACGTAACCGATATTCATCCCAATGAAGGATATCCGGTAGGTTTAACTCCGGGAAAATTATTTATGTATCATCAAAGTTACGGAAAAGGTAAAATATTTGCCATTGGCGGACATGCCGAATCAACCCCCGGCATTCGGTTTATGATTCCACGTATGGCACGTTGGGTAACCAATAACAAACTCATCTCTTATGATATTAAATGGATACATCCTGACAAAAACCATAATGCAATATTGTTTGACAAAGAATTAAAAAAAATAGAAAAACAATTATTTTGGCAATTATTTGAATCTGACCCTACAAAACAAAAAGCGGCAATGGATAGTTTATACGCTATGCATTCACGTCCTTCTGTACGGTGGAATAAAGGACTTTTAAGAGATAGGAATCCTAAAGTTCGTGCGCATGCTGCTAACCTCCTTGTTCAAACCGAATACACCGATGCGCTCAAAGATTTAAAAGCAAGTTATAAAGTTGAAACAGATCCGGATGCTAAAAAAGCAATGAAAAGAGCTATTGATTTTTTGCAGTATTAACTTTTGATTCAATTCATTAATATTGATTACCTTTGCGAAAAGATAGTATATTTATGACCAAAACCGAATTACGAAAGCGTACCAGAGCCAGAGAATCATCTAATGCCATTGAACGCTTGTACATTACCATGCGACATTTGCTCAACCGTGGTTTTTACAAACCGTTTGGTGTATCAGGGAACACCTTAAAGCAAGGTTTATTGACCTTACGACCTGAAATTTACGGTGATATTGCAACGGATAAATCCGAGCTAAACGGACTTAAATACGTTATGGACCGTTTACCCGAAGGCATTGAAGAATGTCGTGTTATATACATGACTGATGATGAGGGCTATCGCAGTTCACAATTCAAACCGATTATTCCACCCAAAAGACGACGACATTGTTACCGTATTGATCAAGATCAAATGAATGTGGAATTAACGCGCGGCAGGTCTGATGTTTATGATATCTTAACACATCTGACTTTTTTGTTTATTGAATCTCATAAAATTAGAGAAAAAGCCGTTATCGATAAGGAAGGTACCCCGGGGAGAGAATGGCAAGCTCTCGAAAAAGTGGTTTTAGAACATAAAAAACTCAAGAAAGCAGAGACCGAACGTATTATAGCCTATCTTTCAACCCTATTGGGAAGAACTTTTGAAGAAACCAAACAAGCATATGCGGAGTTTAAAGAAACGAATAATCCTAATCGGTTTTTTCAGTTGATTTATTGGCTGGGAAAGTTGGCTTTAGACGAAGCATATTTAGGACAAAAACGTGTCATTAAATTCAGTCCACGCCTTCGAGAAAGACTTGGACACCATGTTTATGGAGAAATCTGGGCATCAAACATTAAAAAGTATTTGCAAAAACAAGATTTGCTACAACGCCCCATACACATTATCAGTTCTAATATGCATTCTGTGCTAAATGTGCTGTTTGCTCAAAAAGCTATCAAAACAGATAAAGATGAAATGATATTATATAAAGAATTGAGTCAAGATCAACATCAAAATATGCGGAATAAAGTAACCCAATTGGCTCAAAAAAATGGCATGATCTATCTTAAAGATCGTTCAGGTGCTAATATTGATGTCCAAATTTTTGACACCTCAAAGTTTACAGAAGCTGATTTACCAAATGATTTTTATGAACAAGATAATACTAATAAGCCTGTACTTATCGTTATGGATTATGCTTTCGGTGAACAAGCTTTTGAAGTCATGGATGAACTTTTAAAACCTTTTGAAGAAAACGAAAAAAAAGAACACCTAAACGTACAATCTATATCCATTATGGGAAAAGCCGGTATTTTGGTAGGTGACAAAGGTGATATCATGATACCTAAAGTACATATGTTTGAAGGAACTGCAGATAATTATCCCATTGATAATGAGCTATCTATCAAAGATTTTGAAAACGAAGACATTGATGTATACGAAGGAACTATGGTAACCGTTTTAGGAACATCATTACAAAACAAAGATATTTTAAGTTTTTTTAAAAACTCAACTTGGAGAGCCATTGGTTTGGAAATGGAAGGAGCTCATTATCAAAAAGCCATTCAGTCCGCTTCTAAAATCAGAGGAAACATTAATGCCGATGTTAAAGTACGATATGCTTATTATGCCTCAGATAATCCTTTACAAACAGGTAGCACATTAGCATCAGGACCATTAGGTATAAAAGGAGTCAAACCCACTTATATTATCACAAAAAAAATATTACAACAAGTCCTTAAAACCAAATAATCATGAACCAACAAATACAACCCGAAGAAATTGATGTTTTACAATTTTTTACAGCCATTGGCAATATGTTTAAAAGTTTTTTTAGAGGTATTGGTAATATGTTTAAATGGCTCTTTTTTGTATTTATTGATGCTACACTTTATGTAAAAAAACACTCTATCATTTTAGGCTTGGGACTGTTACTCGGTTTACTGGTTTCGTTTTTTATCGATAAAAAATCTAATGTCTATTACGGTCAAGCCACTTTAAGAACCAATTTTGATGCACAACTGGGACTACAAGAAAAAGTAGAAGCATTTAATGACTTGATAAAAAAACGAGATTTTATTAGTTTAGGGAAATTGCTGGATATATCTTCCGATGAAGCTATTCACCTTAAATATTTTGAGTTGAAGCCGATTATTAATGATATTTATATAATGGACAACTTTGAAGAATATTTAAAGACTAAAGATACTGTAGTTTACAAATTCTTAAATTTTGAAGATTTTAAAAGAAACATTAGTAAAAATGATAATCTCAATCATATCTGGTCATTAGAAATCACGACTGATTCTCCAAAAGTTTTTAATAATTTAAATGACAAAATCAAAAATCTATTCAATAATGATGCCCATATAGAAAAAAGAAAAAAAAATCTCTTGACTTATTTAGATATCCAAAAACAAAAATACCTAAAGTCATTAAATGATATTGATTCAATGCGAGCAGTCTATAATCGCGTATGGATGGAATCAGGACGAAAACCGGAAACAGCCGCTAATAATATAGTTATAGCCAATCAAAAAATAGAAAAACCCGAAGAACTTTATAACTTATTTATTGAAAGAGAAAATGCTTTGATTAACTTAAGAAAAACAATCGACCAAATTAATAAATATGATGATGCTATAATTTTTTTAAACAGTTTTCCTAAAAATGGTATCCAAAAACCTTCTTTGATAAAAAATAAATACATCAAATTTTCTTTATTAGGTTTTCTATTTGTACTGCTTATCCTACTACTAAAAGATTTTAATGCTTATTTAAATAAATATCAACAACAAAAAGCCGACAAATCATAATGAGCATACAATCTACTTTTATTGAGCAACTATATATCTTAGAACCAAAAATTTTTAGTGACAATAGAGGATTTTTTTATGAGTTTTATAATCAGTATGAATTCGACCGTTTAACTAATCGAAAGATTCGTTTTATTCAAGATAATTTAGCCCGATCACAAAAAGGCGTTTTAAGAGGTTTACATTTTCAAAAAAATCCTTATGAACAAGCAAAATTAGTAAGTGTTCTTAAAGGCGCTGTTTTAGATGTTGTTGTTGATTTGCGAAAGAAATCAAAAACTTTCGGACAATATTTTTCAATTATATTAAGTGCCGAAAACAAAAAACAATTGTTTATTCCACGTGGCATGGCTCACGGTTATTTAAGTTTAGAAGATGAGACCTTGTTTTTTTACAAAATCGACAATATTTATCATCCACAAAGTGAAGCCGGCATTCGCTTTGACGATCCCGAATTAAATATTGACTGGCAATACGACCTATCACAAATTATTTTATCTGAAAAAGATAAAACATTACCATACTTAAAAGACTTAAAAGATCATTTATGACAAACAAAAAAATCAAAATTTTGGTAACAGGCGCTGAAAGCCAGTTGGGAAAATCATTAAGAATGATACCACAACCATATTTTGATATAGTATTTAAGAGTAAATATACACTGAATATTACCGACAAAAAAGCCGTAAAGCGTTTTTTTAAAGAAAATAGCTATGATTACTGTTTAAATTTTGCAGCTTATACCAATGTAAACCAAGCAGAAACAGATAAAAAGTCATGTTTTAAAGTAAATGTTAAAGGTGTAGCTAATTTAGCAAAAGCGGCTAAAAAATATGATTTCACTTTAGTACATATCTCTACAGATTATGTATTTGACGGAAAAAAACAAAAGCCATATCTCGAAAATGACAAACCGAATCCGTTAAACATTTATGGTGCATCCAAATTAATGGGGGAAGAAATAATACGTCAATATTTAACAAAATATTTGATTATACGTACTTCTTGGTTATACTCAAGATACAATAATAACTTTGTCAAAACTGTTTTAGAACTTTCTAAAACGCAAAAAAAACTCAAACTGGTAAATGATCAAATAGGTACCCCGACTTATGCCCCCGATTTAATTCACTTTTTATTATTTATGATTAAAACCATAGGTGAAAATCCTGAAAAAAACTATTATGGCACATATCATTTCAGTAATCAGGGTAAAGCAAGTTGGTATGATTTTGGAAAAAAGATTTTATCCTATGCCGGTATCAATAAAAAAATTAAACCAATTGACAGTTCTCATTTTGAAAAAAGAGTCAGACGTCCGACATATTCAGTTTTGTCCAAAAAGAAAATTAAAAAATTATTTGATTATAAACCTCGAAAATGGGACAAAGCATTAAAAGATTTTTTTAAATAATCAAATTTGTAATTGATATTTTTTATTTTGCTTGACACTTTACCAATTCATAAATTTGGATGCAAAATTATTATAGGCAAATAATCATTCTTTAAATAATAAAAAATGGCTATCATAAAAGAAGTTTTAGGTAAAAAACCCCGTTTGGGTAAAAATTCATTTATAGCAGAAAATGCCGTAATTGTAGGAGATGTAGTTACCGGAGATTATTGTAGTGTTTGGTTTGGTGCAGTTATACGTGGTGATGTTAACTATATCAAAATTGGCGATAAAGTCAATATTCAAGACGGAGTAGTCATACACGGTACCTACAAAAAAGCGCCTACTAATATTGGCAACAATGTTTCTATTGCGCATAATGCAACTGTTCACGGCTGTACCATCAAAGACCATGTTTTAATTGGAATGAATGCCGTTATTTTAGATCATGCCGTTATAGAGTCTAATGCCATAATAGCGGCAGGATCAGTAGTCACCAAAGGAACTATTGTTGAAAGCGGTAGTGTATATGCCGGAATTCCGGCTGTAAAAATTAAAGATATAAGTCCGGAATTAGTACAAGGAGAGATAAAACGTATTGCCGATAATTATATCAAATATGCGTCGTGGTATCAACCGAACAATGAATAATTAAAAATCATAATACAAACCAAAACCGTAAATACGGCTACCGTCATTACCTATAGTGTACATTAAGCCAATCTGCGGAATGGGTGAACCGTCAAAACGAATGCCAGCATCGACAACAAAACCATGTACGGCATCGTAAGGCGGTTCCTTAGAAATAACATTAGAGTAATTATAACCACCACCAAAATATAATCCGACAAGATAAAGTGAATTATCTTCTGAGTTCAATCCCCAATTAAAGTTTACAATAACAGGTATGGAATAACTAAATCTTGAAGGAAAAATTTCATCATATTCTCGATACTTATACCAGTTTCTAAAACCTACTCCTATTTGTGGACGTGCTTCTATAGAAATAGTTGCCTCAGGGTTTAATTCTATAAAATTATAACGTGGAATAGCCGTTAAATTAGCATCATAGCCTGTATATTTAGGAGCAGTCATATATTGTCCCGTAAGCCCTACAGAAAAATAGAATTTTTTATATCCGAATTGTGAAAATGATTGATAGCCAATCATCAATAACAAAAATATAATCGTTCTTTTCATGATAAAAATTTATACACTTCTGCAAATATACAAATAAATAAAAAAATTGTTAAAACTAAACGGAGTTTTCGGTTTTATGTATAAATTTTGTCAAATTAATCGATAGATTTAAAAATATTAACTTTGCATTTGAATTCCTTTCAATATGATACAGGGCATCCGTAACAGATTCGTAAATGTTTTGAATGTTATTTGAGTGAATATAAGGGGCTAATTTGCTCAAATCAAATCGATTATCACTGAAGTCATAATAAGCCAATGAAGAATTTTGATAGTTTATCATTAATGCTTGCCGAAAAGTCTCAAGTGCAAATTCTAAAAATTGTTTTTGGGTTTCACGATTTTCAGTTGCTAATTTTTCTGACCATACAATCAATTTACGAATAGCTTGCTTGTCTTTTTTGGCAGAAAAAGCAACTCTTACCCATTCAATAAACAACTTTTGAAAATCATCATCTGAATTTTCAGCACTTACCAATTGTAATACCTTATGCCAATTACCATTTGCCTGATGCGCTATTTTCAAAGCTTGTTCAGGTTTTAAACCATAATGCTTTATCAATTCCGCTTTAATAGTGTCAACCGCAATCAAGTTAAAATGATGTACTTGACAACGACTGATAATAGTTGGTAATATATTGTCGGTTTTTTCAGCTATCAATATAAATTTGGTGTCTTCCGGAGGTTCTTCCAAAATTTTCAACAATTTGTTTGCCGTTTCATTATTCATTTTTTCAACCATCCAGATGATAAAAACTTTGTATTGCGCTTCATAGGGTTTAACCGCTACTTTTTTGATAATTTGCTCGGCATCAGCCACTCGTATTTGTCCTTGTTTATTGGCAACATTTAAAAATTGCATCCACTCATATAAACCGGCATAAGGTTTTTGTGCAAGAAATTCTCGCCATTGCGATAAAAAATGGTCACTATTGATGTTTTTTGCGCTTCCGGTTGATGCGGTCGGAAAAACAAAATATAAATCAGGGTGAATCAGTTTGCTAACTTTATTTTGACAATTTAAATCGTTTTTACAAAGTAATTGATTAGCAAAAGCCAATGCCATAGGCAAAGTCCCGGTTCCTTCATCACCTACAAACAATTGCGTATGTGGAATTCGACCCGAAGTGATGATTTTTTGAAAATAAGTTTTTAAAAAATCTTGTCCTATTATAGCATCAAAGTTCATATAACAAAGATACATTATATTAATCAAAATGAAAAGCTCCTTAGAAAACCTTTTGAGTTTACATTAACTCATTAAAATTATATTATTTTGATTATCTATAATGATTTTTAAATATTATGAACAACAAACTGTTTTAATAAACCGTATCTATTTATTCAACTTTGAATTAAGGCGTTAATTTGTTATAAATCAAACGGTTTTTGTATTGTTGAATAAACGCTTTCAGTCTTTGAACCATATAAGTCGTATCAACAGGTACTTGATGTAATAAATTTAGTTTTAGCAATCGGTCTTTTTTGTAATTAAATAATCCGGTTACTTTCTCATTACGGAACCGCAACAAATAATCGTCTTGCATATATTCCCAAGTACCACCATTATAATTAACCACAAATGGATGCTTTTCGGTTTTTGGGTCATTACCAAAACTCAAAATCTTTCCGGAATAATTTAATTTTCGTAATAAACGTGGCATAATATCTACTTGCTGCATCAAAGTACTGTCTAATTTTATTTCTTGCGGATTACCGGGTTCATAAAAAATAATAGGAATCGCATGACGTCCTACAGATGAATTATATTCCGGTAAATAACTTTGATTACAATGGTCTGCAGAAATAATAAAAATGGTATTATGGTACCAAGACATTTTTGACATCGTCTTAAAAAAATGTTTCATAGAATAATCCATATATTGAATAACCTTGTGAATGGGTAATGGTCCGCCTTTAAATTTACCTTCAAATCCTGAAGGTAATCTAAACGGGTGATGTGATGATAACGTAAAAACTGTTGAGACAAAAGGTTGCTTAAAAGTATCAAGTGTTTTAGCCATGTACTGCAAAAATTTGTTATCCGGAATGCCCCAATAACCATCAAAATCTTCGGGGTGTCCGTATTCAGTCATACCGTAATATTCATCAAAACCGGCTAAATTAATAAAAGCATCAAAACCCATAGAGCCATTGGGCGCTCCATGAAAAAAAGCCGTTTTATAGCCTTTTTGCTTTAATATTTTTCCCAATCCTAAAAGTTTGTTTGTGCCGTAAGGCGATAAAACATAGGGTTGTACTAACGATGGTACCGATGTCAGTATAGAAGGCATGGCATCAATAGACTTTCGTCCGTTGGCATAAGCATTAGTAAACGTATGACTCTGCAACATCAGGCTATCTAAAAAAGGTGTATAACCTTTATATCCTTTTATATCACGGTTGAGCAATCCGGTGTATTCACGGGCAAAACTTTCAATAATAATAATGACAACATTTTTTTTTGCCATCGTTGTGTCGGCTTTAAATTCTTTAACGGGATTAAAGATTTTTGCCACTTCGTCATCACTAAAATAATGTACCGGTTTAAAAGTTTGTTTTTTTAAAGTACGGATAATAGTAAAAGGCGTGTTTAAAACAATCGCCATTTCAATGGGTTTTTTGATGTAGGCTCCGGCATTATTCATATTAATGGGGCGTGTGTCACGTGTAAAACCGCCACGGATACTGACTATGGAAAAATACAGTGTTATCAATAAAACCACCAATCCGGACAAATATGTTTTAAAACTATAGGATTGTTCTGACACCACATCAGAAAAACATTTGTACCATTTATAAATCACATACATCAATACGGCAAACAATATAAAACCCCACCAAAAATCTTTAAAAAACTGAAGTGCCAATAAGCCTATATTATTTTCTCCGGCAAACATAAAAACTTCAACGGTACTTCGCTTCAAAACATAATCAAAATAGAAAATATCGCCAATCTCAAAAGCCAAACCTAAAGCATTGGTTATAATAAACAACCCAAACAATATCTGTCGATACCTTGTGCGTTCGGCAAACTTTACCGGCAACATATATAAAACAATGTATAACAGGTTCAAATACAAAATACCGGTTAAGTCAAATCGTAACCCACCTTTTGCCATGGTCACATAGTGCGAAAAATCAACATCTTGAAAATGATGTCGATTATATAAAAAGAAAACCAAGCGTAAAAATTGGTAAACTACAAACAAAATACTCAGACGCAGTAAGAGTGTTTTGAGACGTTTTAAAAATAGTTTCATTATAATAAAATTCTTAGGCAAATTTAGTATTTATTGTTGATATGATTATCCGGTGATATTGGTTATATGATGAATTGATAACTTTTTGCACTTCATACTATGAGTTGCTTATTGATGTATTTTTTTCTTCAAATATTAATTCTGCATACAATTTGATTAATTAAGGAAATATTAAGTATCAAGTGCAAGTAGAGATAATAAGCAAGCGTTCTTTTTTTTCTTGACAATATTTATGCTCTTTTTAGCAAGGCATAAACCGGAAAATGGTCACTATATCCGTTTTGATATTTTTTACCTTTATATGTTCTAAAAGGTTGATTTTTGTGTTTACCGCGCCAAACTTTTAAGTAGTCCGGTCTGAAAATTTTAAACTCATTAAATCGAAGTCCACTATTGTTTAAAAAATTCCGGCTGAATAAAATTTGATCAAACAAATGCCAATCTCCTTGGTGGTTTAAGCTGCCTTGGTGCTGTTTAAACAAATCAAACGCTGGATGTAATAATTGTCTTTTTTTTACAATATCGGTTAGGTGTGGGTCATCGGGGTCTGTATTAAAATCTCCCATGATGATAAATTTGGCATCAGGTTGTTCGTAATAGACATAGTCTATCAATTCTGATAACATTTTTGCCGCTTCATACCGCTTAAAATCCGATTCAAACTCACCTTCTCGTCTGCTTGGCCAATGGTTGATAAAGATATGCCAGATTTCGTTAAAAACAGCTGCTTTGACGTATAATATATCTCGTGAGCGGTAAGCTTCGCCGGCATCATTATAAAGCATTAAAGGATATGCTTTAGACTCCAAAATACGCACCAAATCTTTTCGATAGAGCAAAGCCACATCCATTCCGCGCCGGTCACCGGATTCGTAATGCACATAGCCGTAATGAAAAGCTTTTAAATTTTTTTGCTTAATAATATTTTTTAAGACCCGCTTATTTTCAATTTCTGCCAAACCCAACAAAACCGGTGGCAAATCCGTTTCTTCTAAACCAATATGTTTAATAACATGTGCTATTTTTTTTGACTTACGTTGAAAGCGTTTTTTAATCCAATGCATAATCCCTTTCGGGGTAAAGGCATCATCTGCTGTGTTGGGGTCATCGTAGGTATCAAAAAAGTTTTCAAGATTATAAAAGCCGATACTCGTTTTTTGAATTGTTCGCTGCATATAAAATGATTGTCCGGCAAATTTAATGATAAATTGCCCGAGGTCAGATGATTTGTAAGATAAAATAAAAAAATACATTATCTTTGAAAGCAAATTATTGTTTTAATGAAACAAGGTAAACTCATTATTTTTTCAGCTCCTTCAGGTAGTGGTAAAACAACTTTGGTACATTATTTATTACAACATCCGGAGTTGAATTTGGCTTTTTCGGTATCGGCAGCTTCAAGAGATAAACGCCACAATGAAATTGATGGCAAAGATTATTATTTTATTTCTCCGGAAACTTTTAAACAAAAAATCAAAAACAACGAATTTGTCGAGTGGGAAGAAGTCTATAAAAATAATTTTTACGGCACTTTAAAATCTGAAGTTGCACGATTGTTAAACGAAGGAAAAAATGTCATTTTTGATATAGATGTTAAAGGAGGCTTAAATATTAAAAAACAATATCCGAACAATAGTTTAGCTATATTTGTACAACCGCCATCGGTGTCAGAACTGAAAAAACGCTTGCAATCACGACAAACCGAAACACCCGAAAAAATACAAATGCGTATAGAAAAAGCTGATGAAGAAATGCAATATGCCAAAGATTTTGATGTTATTATTATCAATGATGATTTAGAAAAAGCTAAAAATGACGCTTATAAAATCGTCAAATCATTTATTGAACAGTCTTAATATGAAGAAAATAATTGTTTTATTAGTCGTTTTTTCGTTACTAAACAGTGCTTGCAAAAAAAACACAACTTATAACAATCCATATTTGGAAAATGTTAGTTTTTCTATAGAAATCAATATGGATTTACCGGAATATGCCCCTTTAAAATTTGCCAATAACTCTGTTTTAGTACACAATGTCGGTATCAAGGGCGTGATTGTTTTCAATACGGGAAACAGTTATAATGCCTTTGAAGCCAGTGACCCCAATCATTATCCGTCCGCCTGTTCTACAATGCAACCCAATCAATTTACTTGCAAATGTGATTGCGAAAACAATACTTACAGTTTACACACCGGACAGCTAAGTTCCGGCGATGGCAAATACAGTTTAAAAGCTTATCATGTCAGTCAAAGCGGAAACAAGCTTCGGATTTCTAATTAAGGGAACGTATTTACTTGAAATATTGAGCATTATTTTTTGTGCGCTATACTAATATGTTGTTACTCATAGCTTACTTTAAACGATTTTACTTTCAAATTTCAACAAACTAAACTACTTAATTTTAACCGAAATGATTTTTGCAGGACATAAATCAGCGGCTTTTTGCACCTGTTCAAATACAGCATTGTCCGATTCTTTCAGGGTAAAAAAACCTTTACGCTCGTAGGATTTAATCAAAATGCTTTTACCGTCTTTTTGTGACATTTGAAACTGTTGTGGCGCCACTTCGACACAATAATTACAACCGATACATTTTTTTCGCTGTAAAGTTATGATAACCATGCTGTTAAAGCGATTTGAAACCGAGTTGTTTACGTGTACGATTTAAAACTTCATTAGCAACGACTTTAGCTTTTTCGGCACCTTGAAACAAAGCTTGGTCTATCTCTTCTTTATGGTTCATAAAGTAATCGTAACGCTTGCGTGGCTCGGCAAATTTATCTAAAATCAATTCGTATAAAGCTTGCTTGGCATGTCCGTAACCAAAGTTTCCCGCTAAATATTTTTGACGAAGCGCTTCGGTTTGTTCGTGGCTTGCCAGTAATTTATATAATGCAAAAACATTATCTGTATCAGGATTTTTAGGCGCTTCAAGCGGGGTACTATCCGTTACTATTTTCATGATTTGCTTACGCAATTTTTTTTCCGGCAAAAAGATATTGATGATATTGTTACGAGATTTACTCATTTTATTACCGTCTGTCCCGGGCACATACATGGTTTGTTCTTGCAGGGCAATTTCAGGTATTACAAAAGTTTCACCCATTTGGCGATTAAACCTTTGGGCAACATCACGAGTCATTTCCAAATGTTGTTTTTGGTCTTTGCCTACCGGAACCACATCGGCGTCATACAACAAAATATCTGCAGCCATAAGCATTGGGTAGGTAAATAGCCCGGCATTGATGTCGGAAAGTCGGTCAGCTTTGTCTTTAAACGAGTGTGCCAAAGTCAAGCGTTGATAAGGGAAAAAAGTGCTCAAATACCAAGTAAGTTCGGTAACTTGTGGCACATCCGATTGGCGGTAAAACACGGTTTTATCGATATCCAAACCAAAAGCCAACCAAGTAGCAGCCGTACTGTAAGTGTTTTCGCTAAGTGTTTCTGCATCTTTAATTTGGGTTAAAGAATGCATATCGGCAATAAACAAAAACGATTCATTCTCGGGTTTTTGAGCTTGTTCAATAGCCGGTATGATAGCGCCTAATATATTGCCCAAATGCGGTGTGCCTGTACTTTGGATACCTGTTAATATTCTCATGTTTTAAATCGGATTTTTAAGAAAGGACAAATTTAAGGCATTTTTTTAAATAGCCGGCAACAAAAAAGAGAGCCGAATCGGCTCTCTTTTTGTGTTTGTTTGTGTTTATTTGTTTGTGTCTTAATCATTTTATAGTTCTTTGTGACAGAACCACCAATCAAAGCAACCGTCTTGTCCTTTTCGTTTGTCGGCTTCTTCGACATTGGTTGCCGGTGGTACAATAACATGATCACCGATCAAATCATTGTTAGGCCAATTTTCCGGAGCAGCAACCCCAAACTTATCTGACATTTGTAAGGCTTTTACCGCTCTAATCACTTCATCAACGTTACGACCGATTTCTTGCGGGTAATATATCATCAAACGTAAATTGCCTTTAGGGTCCACTACAAATACGGCACGAACTGTGTTGCTACTCGATTTGCCCGGATGAATCATACCCAAAGCTTTGGAAACACCTTCGGCACTGTCAGCAATCACAGGGAAAGGAATTTCGACATTTAAATTGTCTTTAATCCACTCTACCCATTTAATGTGAGAAAAAACTTGATCAACGGACAAACCGATTAGTTCTACACCCATTTTTTTAAACTCATCAGCTTTTTGTGCAAATGCAACAAACTCTGTAGTACAAACCGGCGTAAAATCAGCCGGATGACTAAACAATACAAACCATTTACCTTCGTAGTCGTTAGGTAAAGTCATTTGACCATGCGTGGTTTGTACTTTTACTTCAGGGAATTTTTCGCCTAATAAAGGCATTCTTGTTATGTTTTCCATAATATAATAGTTTTTTGTTTTTTGATTTTTATTCGACACAAAATTACAACGCAATAAGTTCGAAGTAAAGTATTTTTCTTTAAAATTTTTTATGGCGGTATAATTAAAGTTTATGATAAGTTCAATATATCATAAATAACGGTGATAAAAAGTTGGGTGGTATTTTTTATTATTATAATTTACACTAATTGAACAGTGAATTATAATTCAATAAAAAAACATATCGCGGTCTATTTCCCAATCAATTCGGCATCAATATAAAATGCCGTTTTAACCTTAAACTGAACCGGTTGTTGCAGCACTTCATCGGTTGATAATACAACACTCATTTTTAAGTGGGCATTTTTTAAGTATTCCGACAAATTATCCGGCAGGTAATCCGGACTAAAACTTTGCAGTTGGTTGTTTTGCATATCATTTTTCCAAGCCATTCGTATTTTAGGCAGATTATCGGCTTCAATATACAGTTCTATATCGGTGATGAAATTAAAATCGGCATTTTGAGGGTTGACAATTTGTAACTCAATATTTTTTATAGTCGCTTTATCAATAAGATCTGTAGAAGTATTGTAATCTTCAAATATTTTTGAGTCAATGACTAAAGGCGTGGCAATCAATTCGATAGGTGTTTGTGTAGCCGTATCTGCCGGCACTTCAAACGTCACTTCCGTACTAATGCTAAATTGGGTGGTTTTGTCTATTTTTTCACAAGCAACTAATGAAATAAATAAAAAACTAAAAATCAGTATTTTTTTCATAATTTTGTCTAACCGATATTAATGAAACAAGCACACAAAAATACGGAAAATATTAAATTTTTTAACCGTTTACACAAATTTTGTTTCGAACAGCATGAATAACCGGCAAATATGAAAGAAAGTTTCTTGCATTACATCTGGCAAAACAAGTTTTTCAATCAACAAAACTTGAAAACAAATCAAGGGAATAGCTTATTTATTAAACGAACCGGTATTTTAAACACCGATTCCGGACCTGATTTTACCAACGCTCAAATACTGATAGATAATATTTTATGGGTAGGACATATCGAGATACATAAACGTTCGTCTGATTGGTATGTTCACGGTCATGAAAAAGATCCGGCTTATGATAATGTTATTCTACATGTTGTTTACGAGGATAATATGCCGATATATAACTCAAATAACAGCCAAATACCCACACTAGAATTGTCAAAATATATTGATAAAAACATTTTAAAAACTTACAACAAACTCATTAAAAATAAAGCGCTATTACCTTGCCAAAACGACCTTGGTAAAGTAGATAAAATGTTACTCATAAACTTTAAATATCGTTTATTTACAGAGCGACTTGAAAATAAATATTTGATTATAAAAAAATTATTGATAGAAACACAAAACGATTGGCATCAGATTTTTTATGAGACACTTTTGAAGTATATTGGAGGTTCTGTTAATAAAGAAGCTTTTGAACTAATGGGGCGCTTATTACCATATCGGATTTTTATCAAATATAAAGACAACTTATTAAAACTTGAAGCTTTACTATTCGGGGTTGCCGGTTTGCTCAATGATGATAAAACCGGTGCTTATTATCGTTTGCTTCAAAATGAATACCGGTTTTTAAAAAACAAACACGGTTTAAATGAGTTACCTCCCGGTGCGGTTAAATTTCATAGGTTGCGACCGTCGAACTTTCCGACCATTCGTTTAGCTCAGTTTGCTCGCATATATTATCAAACCGATCATTTGTATGAAAAATTACTTAATATAACAGATAAAGAACAGGCTTATGATATTTTAAGTGCTTCTGCATCTGGTTATTGGGATACCCATTATAATTTTGACAAACAAACCAAATATAAGAAAAAAACTACGGGTACGGATTTTATGAATTTGATACTAATCAATGTAGTTATTCCTTTAAAGTTTGCTTATCAACAACATTTAGGTACTTATAACAATGAAAAATTGATTGATTTAATAGAAAGTATTCCTCCTGAAAAAAATAAAATTGTCAGTATTTTTAATAAAATCAATTTACCGGCTCGAAATGCATTAGATAGTCAAGCAATATTACAACTCAATAAAGAATACTGTTCAAAAATTAAATGTTTATCATGTGATGTCGGTCACTTTATTTTAAAAAAAGGTTTAAAAAATGAATATTGAAAGTATCAAGTATTTTTTTGCGCGTCATGGTTTTAATGTTTCTACGCGTTTAGCAGACAAATCCGGTATTCCGGTTAATAATGTACGATTGTTTTTTATTTATGCATCTTTCGTAACATTAGGAGCTTCATTTATTTTATATTTATTAATGGCTTTTGCTTTAAAAATCAAAGACCTATTCTATCAAAAACGTCCTTCGGTTTTTGATTTGTAATACCACTTACATATTTAATAAACCGTAAGGCTAACTCCATAATTCCTTAATAAAAACCGGTCATTTCGATACAATCCCGATTATCATCGGGACCACTCAATGACCTATGATCTCTATCCCCTACTCACTCAATCAATACCATATAAAAACAAAAAACTTATGTGACTTATGTGGTTCAATAAAGTTCTCATTGGCTCAATTCATCTAACATTAACGACTGATTTACATCCCAATTAGCTCTAATTTCAATAACCTTATCAGGCTCAATACTTTGCTCCGGTTGAATATGTTGCAGATAATTACCGGTATCCCAACGGTTATTTTTATTAGTATCTATAACTACTCTAACAGTATATTTATCCGGTGATAAGAAAGGTAAAACAAAATTGCTTCCGGTTTGGGTAGGGGTTTTTCTAACAATTTTATTATTTTTTATCAATTCTATAAACAATGGTTTTTGCAGAACATTATTTAGCCTTAAAATGAGTTTACCATATACATCTATCTTTGGCAAAATAATATTGTTTGTAAGTGTATCTTTATTGGCTTGTCCGGTAAATCCCGTTACGGCTTCAGGTAATAGATATAGCCTATAGGATTTTCCCGATTCTTTTTCAAAACTCATTACAAATTTACCTTCGGGTAATTGCTTTAAACTAAATACAACCGAAATACTGTCTCTCTGCAAACGAACCTTGCTGCTGTCAATTTGTTCAAGAGGCATACTGGCTGCAATTATTACCGAATCAAGCGGACTAATACGTCCCTTGCCTTTAAAAAATACTTGTAACGAATCCTTTTTATTACTACGTTTACGGTAATATGTTTTAAGACGATAATGTGGCAAAGGAATAGATAATTCTAAACTATCTGAATCTGATTGATACCACAAATGCCATTGCCCTTGCTCAAAAAAATGCTGCTGCCGCTTAATAGGACTTTTGACAGTAACTTTTAAACTATCCGGATGTCCTCTAAATTTAACAACAACATGATATCGTGATTTTTGCTCTATATCTTCAACACTAAAAACCGGATATTCTTTAAATAAATTCAAATTTATCAAACTATCCTGCGGTATGCTAATATCTTTATCTATAAAACCAATGCTTTCTTTACCTTGCTGATATTTGTAATCACGGTTTTCATCTGCCAATGCAATAATATGGTAATTACCGGCTTTCAGATGTTTAAATTTAAAATATCCATCGGCGTCAGCCAAAGTAACATAATAAGGTTTTTGTTTGTAAACAATAGAATCGGTGAAGTCCTTAGCTTCATATAAGCCTACCAAAATGTTTTCAGGTTTTTTTTCAAAATGTAAAGCCTTTATCTTGCCTTTCAATGACAAACTATCAATTACCGGACCGGTAGAAAAAACCAATTGCAAATTATTCAGTTTATTCCCTTCGTTAAAATCGGCTATGCTTTCACCAAAATTTATTTGATAGGTTGTATTAGGGTTCAATGAATCTTGAAATTTTATTTTCAAACGTTTTGTTCCGATACCAAGAGGTGAAATAACCGGCTGATTTTTCAGTGGTGGTGATATCAAAATATTTTTATTCGGATCTTTAAGGGTCACATATTCATCAAATTCCAAAATCATCTCTTGCCCCTTAAAATTGACTTTTCCATTAGCCGGTGTACTTTTAAGCAATTTTGGCGGTGTTACATCTTTATCGCCACCGGTAGGTCTGCCAACTCTGGCACAAGCATTCAACAGAAATAAAAAAAGAATAATGTATAGTAGATTTCTCATTAGTTTATAATCTGATTTATAAGTGCTTTATTTGAAGCTATTGAAATACAAATTTACATAAATTAAACCAATGTTTATTTTAAAATAGTCCAAAAGAAGTTACAACTCTTGATGGCATCGGTATTAAAGTTTGTCCTAAGAAATATTACTTTGTCTTTTAAGTATCTCTCTCTACAATCTAAATGACATCAAATTCCGACCATTAAATACAATTTCATCAAGCCATCATTTTTACACATCAATCGACATTTTTTCGTTTAATATTCGACATTAATTTAATGACAAAACACTTCTATTGTAACTTTTATCTCTTTCAGTATGAGAATCTTGTCATAAATTTGCAAGCTTATTTCATTATTTTTAGTCAATGTTATCTGAAAAATATTATCAAATATTTGAAAGTCGTCGCCCCTACGAACCGGCAAAATTTTCGCTTTTTAAAGACTCGCTGTTTCAAATAGTAGCGGTTGTTTTTATTTTTGTAGGCGTTGATTATTTGTATTGGAGATGGCATCATTCTATCAACTGGGATGCGACTTGGATTTCTTTACCCCTGTATTTTGCCGAAGTGATGGCATTTATCGGCTCTTTATTAACCATTATTAATTATTGGACCCATAAAGATTTACCGATTGATAAACCGGTACGGTATTTATCTGAAATTCAAGACTTAGAAGATGGCGAAACCGACCGGCCTATCAAAATAGATTTATATATTGCCACATATAATGAAGAATTAGCCATTGTAGAAGATACGGTGCGCGATGCCACACGGGTTACTTATCCTTATGATGATGTCAAAATAGAAATTCACCTATTAGATGACGGTCACCGTGACGGTACAGACCCCGAACAAGAAAATTTTAAAGCACTGGCTGAAAAATACGGTATACATTATTATGTAAGGGACAATAATATCGGATTTAAAGCCGGTAATATGAACAATGCTTTTTACCAAACCGATGGCGATTTGATTGTTATTCTCGATGCCGATACCCGAATTTTTCCGGATTTTTTAGAACAAACTACCGGTTATTTTCGCAACAAAAAAATGGGGTGGATACAGACTCCGCAATGGTTTTACGATATTCCGCAAGGCGTCCCGCTCAATGACTATTTGCATATCAAATATGGTCTAGTCGGAAAACTTGCCGGAAAACTCATCCCGTTTTCAAAAAAATATTTGGTCGGTAAAAATGTTTTCGGGACAGACCCCGAGCTGTTTTATGATGTGATTTTGCGACGTCGCAATGCGTCAAATGCCGCTTTTAGCTGTGGTGCCGGTTCGGTACAACGGCGTAAAGCTTTGGCTGAATTAGCTATCAGAGAACAACAAGAAGCCATTGACGAAAAAATAAAAAGGTTAAAAAAGAAAGGCAAAGTAACGGATGTGGACAAATTGCGCCAAAGCTTACAAAAGGAAGTGCCTTTACGCCCTTTTGTACATCATATTTCGGAAGATATTTTTACCTCTATATTATTACATTCCGACCCTAAAAAATGGCAATCTTATCAACATCCCAATGTAGTTTGTAAAATGTTATCGCCACAATCATTTGATATTTTTATCAAGCAATTTTCACGCTATGCCGAAGGCACCATTGACATTGCTTTTAGTAAAAACAATCCGGTTTGGATAAAAGGCATGAGCTTACGGCAACGTTTGGCATATCTCGAAACCATTTGGTCGTATTTATCGCCCTTGTGGTTGTTGATTTTTGTGTTGTATCCCATTATATTTTTCTTTACGTTGATTCCGCCTTTAAAAGCATTCAGCTTTGATTTTTTTATCAGAATTGTTCCCTTTTTGATGCTTAATGTTATCGTTACAAGCATTGGTAACTGGGGCAAATCGACCAAACGTCCCGAGCAGTTTTACCAAGCCGGATTTTGGTACAAATTGCAAGCTTTATACAAAGTTTTGATTAAAAAGAATGTCAAATTTAATGTAACCAGCAAAAAAGTCAAATACAGTCAATCCAACTTGAAACATGTCTGGCCGCACTTGGCTATATTTATTTTGACATTTTTCGGAATTCTGTATAATTTATGGTTGGTTTACAAAGGCATACATCCGTCTTATTCGGCATTTTTTGCCAATATATTTTGGAGTGTTTTTACCTTTTATCTGATTTCACCTTATGTAAGAGCCGCTTATTGGAACGAAAAATTGTTTGAAAAATCATTAGAACATTATAAAAACAGGATACAAAATAAATAAGTGGAATAAATTTTCCATTTGAAAAATATATCAAGTTTATGAAAATAGTTATAGATTTAGCCAAAATCGGCAGGTTTTTAAAAAAACTGGTCAAACCCGTAGTGATGCTAACCGCTTTTTACTTGGGTGCCAATGCCGTTTTGTTTATCGAAAAAGCCCGTCCGTCCGATTTCGGATTTTATAAAGATATCTTTTCAAAAGAAATGCTGATTAAACCATCCGAATCTTATCCGCTTCGGT
>JALWLE010000059.1 GCA_026996605.1 Flavobacteriales bacterium | reverse complement strand
AAATTCATGCAGGTAATAAGGAAAGTTTGCTTATTCCGAAAACAGCGGTTTTATGGACGGGCAAGCGCTCGGTAGTCTATGTCAAAACCGGAAACGACTTTGTGTATCGCGAAATAATTTTAGGTCCTGAAACCGGTGATTATTATGTAGTCATTAGCGGACTATACGAAGGCGAAGAAGTTGTCCGTAACGGCGTCTTTAAGGTAGATGCTTCGGCTCAACTTCTGGGAAAGGCCAGTATGATGAATCCCGAAGGCGGTAAAACTATGACAGACGAAGAAATGAAGAAAATGGATGTAAAAAACAACCAAAAATCTAAACCAAAAATCCCATCCAAGCCGGAAAGTAAACCGGCGATGAAATGCGGAGCAGGCAAATGTGGGGCGGATATGAAAGAAAAATAAAATTCTAACTCAATTCAAATGCGGATTCAAGGGGGCATTTTTCCAAATAATATTTTCAGGATTGATAGCTACAATTTTGTCCTTCCAAATATTTCGGGGATTAATGTCAAAAACGTTGATATCATTAGGTGTGATAAACCATGCTTTTTCTTTAATTTCATCTTGTAATTGACCGGGTGCCCAACCACTGTAACCCAAGAAAAAACGGATGTTATTATCATCGAGCAAACCATCTATGAGTAATTGTTTTATAAGTTGAAAATCACCACCGATATACAAGCCTTTGTTCTTATCAAAAGCAATGGCATCGGGTATTAAATCCGGCACATTATGAACATAATAAAGATTAGAAGTCTCAACCGGACCACCGTTCCATAATTGAATATTAGAAGGAATTTCCGGAAACACATCGTTCAGTCTTAAAATCAAGGGTTTATTAAGCATAAAAGCCATACTACCCTTGTCATTATGTTCGGCTAATAACAAAATTGACTGATTGAAAATGTGATCCATTAACAATTCCGGTGTTGCTACTAATAAATTACCATTGTTTGGTGTCATTTGATTGGTTATATGTTTATTTGTTTTTTTTTTAATTCGATGGCTTCGGTACATCCCTATCAAAGTCGGGGCTCTCAGCCAGCTTTACTTCTACTTCATAGGTCACTGAATGCTCCGATGATAATCGGAGTGTATCGAAGTGATCGGCAGCTTCGACATATTTCTCACTTCGCTGTAAATACTAATTATGTTACAATAGAACAAAAACAATACCATAACCGAAATGCTGAAAAAATGGCATAAAAAAAGCCGTTTCTAAAAAACGGCTTAAAAACGAATTTTTAAAGGTTTTTTAGTTTACTGATTTAGCTAAATCAGAACCGGCTTTAAATTTAACCACTTTTTTAGCGGGAATTTTGATGGTTTTACCGGTTGCAGGATTGCGACCTTCACGGGCTTTGCGGGTTTGAACTGAAAAAGTACCAAAGCCGATTAAAGCAACTTTGTCACCACCTTTTAAAGCACCTTGAACATTGTCTAAAAATGATTCTAAAGCTTTTTTGGCTGCTGATTTTGATATGCCGGCGTCTTTGGCCATGGCATCAACTAATTGTGATTTGTTCATAATCGTGAAATTTAAATATTTACTGTTTAACATTGCAAATATAGTATTTTTTTTGAAAAAAAATAATAATTGTTAAAAAAGCTTGTATTTATTGACCTTGAGACGTTTTTATAATTGAATTTTACATATAAAAGTCATATAATTTAACATAATCTTAACATGAAGGGATTCTATAATAATCAATTGATAATCAGCAATAAATACAAAAACCATGATATTTTTTTATCAATTTTAGTTGAATAATTCTACATCGTTTTAAAACTTAAAAAAACACCTTTGTCATAAAAAAAATGTTAAAAAAATATTTTTTTTAAGCTTATAAAAAGCAATTTTCTATCTTTAAGCTTTAAAAAATTCCTTATGAAAAGAGTATTTGTAGCCTTTTTATATATCATATCTTTTAATATTGGGGCGCAACAATTGGTCAAAGGTAAAGTTTTTGATGCCCAAACCGGTGATCCGCTTGCTTTTGCTAATATCACTTATGATCAAAACAAAGGCGTCGTTTCTGACTTTGACGGGCAGTTTGAATTGGTCATTCCCAAGCCTTATAAAACCTTTAAGATTAATTATATCGGTTATCAAGCGCAACAAATACAGATCAATCCGCAAAAGAAATTTTATAAAATCTATTTAAAACCGTCGGCAGAGCAATTAGATGCCGTTGTGATTAACGGTAAATATGTCAATCCGGCTATTGTCTTGATGCAAAAAGCCATAAAACTCAAAAAACAGAATAACTATCAAACCAAACTCAAAAAATATGCTTTAACCAAGTATATGAAATTTGTCATCGGTGGTGAAACGGACAAAATTGATAAAGATTTTGATACTATATATAAAAACGGTAAATTTTATAGACTGGATTCTACTTTTTTTAAGTTTAAAAAAGATTTAAGCCACAAATATGTATGGCTTATTGAAAACATTGCCAAAGTTAACGGACAAAACGGTAATGAAAAAGCCGAAGTCATAGCGACTCGAACAGCCGGCTTAAAACAACCGCTTTATGAGTTGATTGCTTTGCAAATATCCGGGCAAAATGTTTATAACGACCGTTACAAATTGTTGTTTAGTTCCTATATAGGTCCTTTTGCCAAATCATCATTTAAAACCTACCGCTATGAAATTGACGATACCATTAGTTTACAAAATCGTCCGGTTATTGTGGTCAACTATAAAAACACCAAAAAACCCTTGATTTCCGGTAAAATATATCTGGACAGTGAAACTTTAGCCATTGCCGAATTTACTTTAAACACTTATAAAGCTTATCAGTTTAATGCTGTTTATCATTTTAAGTATTATCCGGCTGAAAAACTATGGTTTCCGAAAGATGTCAATATGACTATCAAAAAAGCCGAAAAGAAAGACGGTATTAATTTAGGTGGACAGGTGCAAATAAAAAGTATCAAAAGAGACTCTTTAGTCATTAATAAAAAAGGGGATACACTGCGTTTTACCCGTAAAAAAAATGTAATGGATTATATGTATGCACATTACCGATTGCATATTTTTGATGTGTTATTGGGAAAGAATTATCCCGAAAAGATCACCTACAATATGCAAGTATCGCCCTTGGCAGCTAAACGCAGTCGTGAGTTTTGGGAAAAGATGCGACAAGAAACCTATACGCCAAAGGAACTACGCACTTACCAATTTATTGACTCTGCCGCCGAAAAAGACAAAGTCGATTACAACATCCGTAAATACAAGCGTTTGTTAGACGGCTACTATCCTATGACCGACCAAATTGATTTGGATTTAATCAATTTAATAGATTATAACCGCTATGAAGGTTTTCGATTAAAATTGGGTGGACGTACCAATGAAAATTTCTCCGACAAATGGCAAATAGCTGCTTACGGTGCCTACGGTTTTAAAGACAAGGGGTTTAAATACAGCGGTAGTTTGCGTTATAAAGTTTGGCATAAAACCCAAACCTTTTTAAAAGTCTCATATATTGATGATTTATCAAAATCGGCAGCTTTTAAATCTTATGCCGGACGCAATCTGTTCGTCCCGCAACAACAGCATTTTGCAGATGACAAATTTTACCGGCATCAAACCGGCAACTTTGGCATTTCGCATTTGTTAAATCCGCATTTTAAAGTTGATTTAAGTTTGTCTAAAAGCTATTCAACCACCCTATACCCTATTCCGTTTCACAGGGGACGATTGGAATTTGTCGAAAAAGACCTAATATTTTACAATGTCGGATTGGAACTCACCCCGTTTGCCAAATATTATCTTGCACCTGAAGGGCGCAAACTGCTCAAAGACGGCTACCCTAAATTTTATGTAAATTTTGAAAAAAATATTTCGCAGTGGCAAACCGACCCGACTGATTATTACCGGATTGACTTACAAACCTACTTGAAAAAAACGTTTGTCAATCGCAGTTATACCGAGTTGTATTTACGTTTGGGGGTAGCATCACAAGGTGCCGGTATCGACAAACTTTTTATGCCGGTTACCAATGATTATCCGGGCAGCAATCCGCTTAAACGGTTTAATATTCCGCTGAAATTTGCCTTTGAAACCATGAAAGATATGGAGTTTGTCGATAATTTTATCACCACGGCGCATCTGCAACACACCTTTAGCCGACTTAAAATAAGTACTCGTAAATCTATAGATATTCGCCTACTTGCCGCAGTGGCTTACGGATTAAGCTATAACGATAACACTTACACCGGCATCAAATCTTTAGACCAAATTTATTATGAAACCGGTATTGAATTTCGGCGATTATTTTCAAATTTCGGACTTGGTTTTTATTACCGTCTCGGGACTTATGCACAACCAAACTTTTTAGATAATTTGAGTGTTCGTTTGACAGTTGATCCGTTTAAGTTTAGGATGAATTAGTGTTCTTATTTATTCACAATATAAACTCCCAACAAAATAATGCCTCCGGCTAAAATTTGCAAGAGCGAAATATGTTCGCCATCCCATAAACCCCAAAGCAAAGCAACTACCGGAATGGTATAGGTAACCGAAGCTGCAAAAATCGGGGAAGCAATTTTAATCATCTTATTGAAATATATCATTGCCAAAGCCGTACCGAGAATGGCTAGAATAGCGACATACAACAAGGACATTGAAACCGGTGTATGTATAAAATCCATGTGAAAAAATCCGGTAAAATACAAAACGACCAAAGCCGGCAACAGCACCCAAGCAAAATTGCCGACCGCTATACTCATGATATCTAGATCTGCCAGATAAAGTTTAATGACATTGACATTGATGGCATAACCGATAGTCGCTGCCAAAACCAATAAGGCATACCAATAATTAGATTCGGGGTGGCTTTGCGCTCCCACACCAACCAGTAAAACAGTTCCAATAATACCAAGAATAATACCGGTAACCTGCCGTTTATTAAACAAATAATGAAAGAAAAAATAACCGACTAAAAGCGTATTCAGCGGTGTAAAGGAATTTAAGATTGCCACAATACCACTATCAATATGCTGAATAGCCAAAGTAAACAAAAAGGTAGGAATAAATGTTCCTGCCAAGGCAATAAAAAACAAGATACGCCATTGACGTAAACTGATATGCTTTAAACTTTTAAAACCGATAAGCAATAAAAAAACTGCTGCTATAATCATGCGTAAGGCACCTACTTGAATGGCTGACAAATGCAACATCGCCAATTTCATCAAAATAAATGAACTACCCCACACCAGCGACAATCCGGTAAAAATCAGCCATTTTAGTTTGTTATTGCTCATCAGTTATGAGTGGTTTTAAATAAGACTTGCACATCGGGGTCTATGATTAGTTTATAGGTTTGGGCATCAAAATTTTTAGGCAAATGTAAAAGCTTCGTATGGTTTTCCTTATCAATCTTCAATACAAAATCGGTTTGACCGCCTGCCCATTTGATTCTAACCGGTAATTTTAACCGGTAAACGCCGTTTTTTTGATTTATCAAAATACGCAACAACGATTTTCGCTTATCAATCTTACTATAAATGTCCAAAACCGGCACACCGGAACGGTAAAGCCATTGCTCAAAAAATGTTTTTAAGTTTTCGCCTGAAATTTTCTCTGCCATAGCTATAAAATCCTCTGTACTTGCATTTTTTAATCGATAATCCTGATAAAACTGCCTTAGAAGTTCAATAAATTTTTCGTCCCCTATTTTTTGATGCAACATATACAACACCCATGCCCCTTTTTCATACGAATTGGGATTGAGCAACCGGAACAAATTTTCCGATTCATCATAAACAACAGGACGACGTTGAGACATATTATAACGAATCACTTTTTGGCGTTCCATACGCATACGTTCTTTGAATTTTTGTTCACCATAACGTTCTTTGATATACAAATCGGTCAGGTAGGTCGCAAAGCCCTCGCTTAACCAGATATCCCTCCAATTTTTCTCGGTAACGGTATTACCGAACCATTGATGGGCAACTTCGTGCACTACTAAATTTTCGGCAGATTTGGTACCGTCAACCGTATTTTCGTCATAAAAAATATTACCGGCATTTTCCATACCGCCAAAACGGGTATTGGATTGCACATTTGCCAGTTTTTGATACACATAGGGTCCTATTAAACTGTCATATAATTGTAAAGCCGTTATCGAAAACTTGTAATCGTCAAAGCCCGCTTCGGGACTGTCGGCATATATCCAACTGCTGACCAGTACACAAGCTTGATGTAATTTGAGCGTTTCAAAATTTTTGATACTGAAATCGGCTGCTGCAAATACCATAACTTTGGTCGGAATAGGGACTTGGGTTTGATACTTGTACACAAAATTTTCAGGGCGATTCAGTTTTTTAACCAAGCGCCCCGATGCTACCACCTCATAATGTTTGGGCGCCGTAATGGTCCACGAAACCACCGCCTTATCCGACGGATGATCAATCACCGGCAACCAATATTGCGCCCGATTGGGCCAATTATCCCCAAAAAAAGTCCGCTTACCGTATTTGTTGCGCCGGATATACAAACCGTCAGCCGGCTTGCCTTGATAAGTTATTTGTATTTGTAAAGAATTTTCACTTAATTTTTTGGGGAAGAATATCGTCAAACTATCATTTAAATGATTGAATTTCAAGTTTAAACCATGATTGTCTGTTATCGATAAAACGCGCATACCGTAACCGGAATTATCTTGATTTTTAAAATTTAAAATCAACTTGTCCACCGGTTTTTTCCGCTTTAGAGTAATAAGCGTTTTGCCTTGTATCACATCTGTCGTATCATTGATTCGGATAGCAAAATCATATCGTAAAATATCGATTTTATCCAGTTGTTTATTTTCAAATTGTGCCGAAATTTGAAAGTTTAATAAAAGTCCTAAAAACAATAAAAACTTATGCATGGTTATCAAGTTTTAAACGTTCAAAAGCATCGATAAAGGAATTTTTAGTCAGATTGTAAATTTGCACCTGTCGGGATTTTGCATAGTCGTTCAGGTCAAAATAAGCTTTAAAACTCAACATAAATTTGTGCAAAATTTCATGTAAGCGCCGCTTGTTTTTACCCATTTTTTTCATCACATCAGGGCGAGCAGTTTGGGCATCATAAAAGTGGCGTTGGGTCAGATAGACTGTATTATCATCTGCTACAAATAATTCTTCGAGCCAAGAATGGTCGGCACCCGTTAAAAAAATCTCTTTAAATCCCATATTAATCCCCGTCATGATAGACGGTATCAACACATTGTGCGGACGCGGCATGCCGCAGTTGTACCGGTAGCAAAAAAATCGAAATCGTTTAAAGCCCTCAACCGGTGTCGGATTGATGTAATGTAAAGTTATATTCGGATTTTTTTTAGAAATAGCAGTCCATTTTTCCGATTTTTTGGCACCCATTCCCAAAATCAAATGCATTGACCAAGTCGTTTGGTTTACCAAATTGGCTATCAATTGATTCCGCCGTTCCAATACATCGGCATCTACATTGTCTGTCCAAAATTCGGGCACATTAATCATATAATAATCCGGTTTAATGTCTGTAAAAATCTCCGTATCAGCAAAATGATTGACCGCCATAGTTGCTTTCCCTGTTAAAAAAGTCCTGTGTTGTTTTAAAAAATCTTTTAAGGAAGGACCATTACCCAAAATAACTAAAGCTTTATGTTGCGGTTTGGGCAAACGCACCGGTCTGCTCAACAGTAACACTTTGATTAAAGTCGCCATGGATAAGGCCGAGTTTTTTAAAAAATCTTGTATAAATAAGAGAAATTTCATTGAGCGGATTTACAGGCAAATTTAATCTAAAAATCCGGTCTGATTGCTACACGGAAGGCAAATTTTGGTGAATATAAACCATTGACGCTCGTATAATTACTACGCCATACGGCATCGATGCGGATAAAACGCAAATTGCCATAACCGATATTTTCCAATCCGACACTGTATTCGTAATACATTTGATCCGTAGGTGCCGCATAGTTAATATTGGACCGGTTCATAGCCTTGTTGGCATCCGAAATGCTACCATATGCCCCGCGAAATGCCACTACGGTACGCCATTTGAGTTTTCGTAACAAAGGCAAACGATTCAAAATAAAACCACTGAAATGATGTTCAAAATGCCCGACCAAATAAGTATCTGTCACAAAATCGTAGTAGTTTAATAAAGTAAAGGTATAGGGTTTAAGAAGCAAAACCTGATTGGCAGGAATGGGATTAAGCAATGCCAAAGGTACCGTCCCGAAAGTTTTACCGGCTTCAAGCGTTATATCGGTTTTCCCGATTTTGCCAAGTAAAACTCTTTGCATATACCGGAATTGCAGTTTGTCATAATCAAAATCGCCACCTAATGCTTTCATGCCACGGTGATAGTTGATGATAAACGACGGAAACGGATTTTTACCATAACGTTGCTCCACTCCCAGCCCATATACATCACGTCCGGGCGTGTAAGTGAGATAAAAATCACTGCCAATATCGGAAACCTTTGTTTTAATTTGCTGATTATCATCTATATAATCCATGCTAAACAATTGCCGGTTAGCCGGTTGAATAATTTTATAGGAAGGTATCATGCCCAAATGAAAGTTTTTAGCTACGCGATAGTCTATTTTTAAGCTACGTTCTTGCACCCGGGAAATAAAATTATTCTTACCCCGTGACAACAAAAAATTTGCCCCTAAACTTTCAACAAACATAATCTGTCTGACATCCATTAATCTGCGAGATTGTTGCACGTAATCATCTAAAAAATTTAATCCTAATTCAATGCGCGGTTTATAGGAAGCCAAATATTTGAATTGTACGCCCCATTTGTAGCGTTTATCTTTGGTGCCGTATGCCAATCGTCCATAAAAACGAAAACGGTCATGATTGGTTTTAAACGTACGGATACCGGCAGTCAACCGCAGTCCTTCAACACCGTTACGTCCGATAGCTTGAAACAAAGGACCGAATTGCAAATACTGTCCCAAATCTAAATAGCCGGTTGTAAATACGTTAATCCATTTATTGATATTTTTAATGCGTTTTTTGTTTTTGACCTTATCAATCAAACGGTAGGTTTTTTGCGAATTGGTCAATTCGGTATAATTTTGCCAATAGGTACTATCTTTTTTAAACTGATTCGGGGCATATTTGATAATGGTTTGATCGTAAAATTCCGGCGGATAAGTTTTCTTAAAATTATAATCGGAATAATGATAGGTTTTTTTGATATTCAGCCCTTTATTCTTGTCATTTTTGTCTAAAAGTGTAAAATCTCCTACAAAAATATCGGTTTTCGGCAAATAAATACTGTCATTGACAATGGTGTATTCTTTTTCAATATTGACCCCGCGTACAAAATTCACATTGGCTTCCTTGTTTAATTTCATTTGAATTTTGGTTACGGCAAAATTTTTGTCCGACACCAAAAAGTTACCGGTAAAAGCCAAATCTTCATCACGTCGCGGCCAAAAATAAATATTGTAAAATTTTTGGTCATTTTTTTGAATACTGTCATAGAGCAAATAATCATAAGTATCAAAACCGGTTTTTGAAATAGGACTGACAAAGGGTTTGTTAAACAAATTAAAAGTGTTTTTGTAAATATCCACTTCATCAAATTTATTAGCCATCCGGTCAAATACAAAGCCCTGTTGGTAAAAGCCCTTGCTTTTTTCCGCTTCTATATCGACGCGTTCTTTTCCTAGTTTGTTATTGCCATAAATGTCATACACCAATTCTTTAATATAAATGGGTATATAATAGTGAAAGCCTTCATTGTCATAAGGTAAATCTTTGAGCATTTTGGCATAATCCTTTTTAAACAATTTTTTAAGGAACAATGTATCCAAATGATTTAAACCGATTTCGGTCGTTTCGTATTTTTTATATTCATACTGTGGCACTTGCTTTAAACCGTTGGTTTTACGGCGTTCCCAAATCTGTTTCAGAATTCTATAAGCCGGATTTTCTTTCTTGCCCAAATGTTTTTTAGGACGTTTGACAATGACCACTTCGTCTAACACATTTTTTTCTTGTGGCAAAACCACCTTAATATATCTTACTTTCGGTTTAATTTTAATCACTTTGGTTTGATAACCGGTTGCCGAAAAGGTAATTTTACCACGTTTACGACGGGTTTTCAAGACAAATTCGCCATCAAAATCAGTCGTTGTGCCGTATTTTCCTTTTGCCATATATACATTGACAAAAGGAATGGGTTCACCCTTTACATCTACCACTTTACCACGATAAACAATACGTTCGGGTTTGTTTTTTAAAGGTTTAGTCGGCTGGTCTTGGGCATGTATTTTCACCGGCAATAAACCTAACAAAAGTAAAAGGATATATAATTTTCTCATTGATAGTTCAAACAAATTGTGAAATACAAAAATAGTAAAAATGTCAATTCGGATAAAAATGTTTTTTTAACAATAGAAAATTCTGGCTCTATGTCAAATATAGTGGGTAATCAAAATTAAGTTATTCGCATATGAAGTAAATCATATTGATAAAGTTCTCTATACTTCTATAGCCTCTTGCTCTTTTTTGACAAGTTGAATTTTAGCATTAAATCCTTTGAGCGCCATAGGTGCGATACCGTTTGTAGTAGTTAAAAAGTTATGATAATTTCTAGAAGCCCCATCGGGGCGACCTGAAAAATGATCAATAAACTACGTTACAGGTCGCTCCTACGGAGCTATGAGATATCATTAATTCATCTTGCTACAAACAGCACGCTCCTACGGAGCTGATATTAAGGAATTGGTATAATTTCACCCCTACGGGGTTTATATTTTTATTGTTTTGAATTCTCTATAAATATATCATCCCTACGGGGTTTACTAAATAAACCCGAAGGACTGAAATGATTATAATAAAACAATTAAACCAAGTTTTGGACCCCCAAAGTAGGTATTAGTATTAGAGACATTATATATATATAACCCACTTAAATCGATATAGAGCCAAAATTCTTGACATATCACATATTTTAATGTTGAAAAAACTTATATCGCTCATTGAAAAGTTGTAAACCGGAATGAAAGTATTACCAAATTATATTACCTTTGCAACTACTTAAAAAATAGTAAAAATGAAGACCTACGATTTTAATCGAATAGACCGTAAATGGCAAAAACACTGGGCTGAAAACCAAACCTTTAAAGCCGAAAACAATTCCGAGAAACCCAAATATTACGTATTGGATATGTTTCCGTATCCTTCCGGTGCCGGACTACACGTAGGTCACCCGCTCGGTTATATCGCTTCGGATATTTATGCCCGCTACAAACGGCATCAAGGTTATAACGTATTGCATCCCATGGGTTATGATTCATTTGGTTTACCGGCTGAACAATATGCTATTTTAACCGGACAACATCCGGCTATAACAACCGAACAAAATATCAAGCGCTACCGCGAACAAATGGATAAAATCGGATTTTCATTTGACTGGTCTCGCGAAGTACGCACGTCCGACCCCAAATATTACAAATGGACACAGTGGATATTTTTACAACTTTTTAAGTCGTGGTACAATAAAGATACCGACAAAGCCGAACCGATCACCGAACTTATCAAAATATTTGAAACCCAAGGTAATGCCGGCATCAATGCAGCTAGTGATGCCGATACGCCAACATTCTCGGCTAGTGAATGGTTGGCTATGACACCCCAACAAAAGGACACGATTTTACACAAATACCGCTTAACCTATTTAGCCGAAGCCGAAGTCAATTGGTGTCCGGCATTGGGGACCGTTCTTGCCAATGATGAAGTTGTCAACGGTGTTTCAGAACGTGGGGGACATCCTGTCGAACGCAAAAAAATGCGACAATGGATGATGCGTATCACCGCTTATGCCGAACGTTTATTAAATGATTTAGACACTTTGGATTGGACGGATTCTTTAAAAGAAATGCAACGTAATTGGATAGGGAAATCCGTAGGGGCACGCATCACTTTTAAAGTTGCCGGCAGCGATAAAACGTTTGATGTCTTTACCACCCGCGCCGATACGCTCTATGGGGTAACTTTCATGGTTATGGCACCCGAACATGAGTTGGTCGATGAAATAACTACTCCAGAACAACTTGAAAAAGTAAAAGCCTATCAAGCACAAGCCGCTCGCAAAACCGAGCGCGAACGCATGACCGAAGTCAAAGAAAAAACCGGTGTATTTACCGGCGGCTATGCCGAACATCCATTGACCGGTGAAAACATTCCGATTTGGATTAGTGACTATGTCCTTGCCGGATACGGCACCGGTGCTATTATGGCGGTACCATCGGGGGATCAACGTGATTACGAATTTGCCCGACAATTTGACATTCCTATTATCAATATTTTTGAAGGCAATGACATCAGCGAAAAAGCCAATGAAGATAAAGATGCCGTCTTAACCAATTCCGGATTTTTAAACGGCTTACCGGCTAAAGAAGCTATTCCGCGTATGATAGCCGAATTGGAAAAACGGGGTGCCGGCAAAGCCGAAATCAATTACCGTTTGCGCGATGCCGTGTTCTCACGCCAACGCTATTGGGGTGAACCGGTACCGGTATATTTTAAAAACGGCGTCGCCACGGCAATTCCCGAAAAACATTTGCCTTTGGAATTGCCCGAAGTAGAAAAATATCTGCCTACCGAAGATGGACAACCGCCTTTGGGAAATGCCAAAAATTGGGCTTGGGATGAAACTGCCGAACAGGTGGTATCCGTCGATTTGATTGACAACGAAAAAGTGTTTCCTATTGAGCTGAATACCATGCCGGGATGGGCGGGCAGCTCTTGGTATTTTAACCGCTATATGGACCCGCATAATGACACAGAACCATTTAGTCAAGAAGCGATTAACTATTGGCAAAAAGTCGATTTGTATCTCGGCGGTAGCGAACACGCTACGGGGCACTTGCTTTATAGTCGTTTTTGGCAGAAATTCTTGTATGATATTGAAAAAGTACCGGCACCCGAATACAGCGTCAAATTGATCAATCAAGGGATGATTTTGGGCTATTCGGCATTTGCTTATCGCATCAACGGCACTAACAAATTTGTGTCATTCGGACTGAAAGACGAATATGAAACCACCCCTATTCATGTGGATGTCAATATGGTTGATGACTACGATTATCTCGATATAGACCAATTTAAAGCATGGCGTCCTGACTTTGCCGATGCCGAATTTATCTTGGAAGACGGCAAATACAAAGTGGGGCGTGAAGTGGAAAAAATGTCCAAATCTAAATACAATGTGGTCAATCCGGATGATATTATTGCCCAATACGGTGCCGATACGCTACGCATGTATGAAATGTTTTTAGGTCCTATAGAGATAGCCAAACCATGGAATACCGCCGGACTAAAAGGCGTACATAATTTTTTGCGTAAATTCTGGTCTTTGTTCCACAATGATGGTATGTTTGATGTGTCATTGGAACAACCTACCGAACAAGAATTACGCATTTTACATAAAACCATTAAAAAAGTAACCGAAGATATCGAAAACTTTTCATTTAACACAGCCGTCAGTCAATTTATGATTGCCGTTAACGAATTGGGTAAAATTAAGACCAACAAACAGCAAATTTTATCGCCGCTAGTGGTTTTATTAGCACCATTTGCACCGCATTTGGCTGAAGAATTGTGGGAAGAGATGGGACACGATGAAAGTATTGCCTTTGAACCCTATCCGAAATATGAAGCACGTTACTTAAAAGAAAACACTAAAACCTATCCGATTATGGTCAACGGTAAAATGCGACATAAAATAGATTTACCGACCAATATGGATAAAGAAACTATTGAAAAAACCGTATTGGCAGACGAAAAAGTACAAAGTATTTTGGCAGACAAGCAACTGAAAAAAGTGATTGTGGTGCCGGGAAAAATTGTGAATCTGGTAGTTTAGTTGAAAGTAGCATTATGCGCTACTTTCAACTCTCAATGTGTGAATATAGGCAAACTGCTTTTTGACCGTTTCAAAATCATCGAGCCGAACGGCAACGACTATCTCACCTTTTTCTTGCAGGTTTTGACTGACAATTTCTAAATCGTGTTCTTTAATCAGTCGCATGACTTTATCCATATCTTGATACTCAAAACCTATTTTCAAGGTTTTGGTTCTGATTTTTGCAACGATTTCCGCTTGGTCCAATACCATTTGTGCAGCGGTTTTATAAGCATTCATCAATCCACCAACGCCTAATTTGACGCCACCGAAATATCGTACAACCACCACCAAAACATTGGTCAAATTTTTGGCTTTTATTTGATTGAGTATCGGCTGTCCGGCAGAATTGGACGGTTCGCCGTCGTCATTTGCCCGTTCTACGCTTTTTTCTACTCCGATACGATAACCGTAACACCAATGCCGGGCGCTGTGATGAGATTTTTTCAGTTTTTCTATTTCGGGTTTAACGGCATCGACACTTGACACGGGAATAGCATACCCGATAAATTTACTTTTCCGGTCTTTAAAAATAGCCGGTTCGGGTTGTTGGTCAATGGTATAATAGGTATCAGTTGCCATTAATCAAAAAGTTTGACTTCTTGGGTGTAATCAATGGCATAAGGTATATTTAAGCCGTGACTCACATAATAAATTTTACCTTTATATTGTACTTTGAGTTTGTTATTAAGTGCGGCGTTGAGAGCATCGAGTAAATTGTCTTTCTTTAGGTATTTTGTATCAAAATCAACTTCAAGCGGCACGATAAAATCTTTCTTGGTTGGCACCTTATAAGTATCTGTATTCAGATTAGCCAAATATTTATCATTGACAAAAACTTTAATATCCTTGACTTGAAATTTGCCCCCGAGCAAATTAGGATTGTGGTATTTGGCATTGGCTACCAAAACCAAGTTACCTTGAGCGTTTTTCTTTAAGTCAATACCTGTAATTCCTTTAAATTCAGGTGCTTTTATCATATTGCAAGCACTGATTAAAAGTAAAATAGTTGTTAAGATTGTGAGTTTTTTATACATGATTTGGTGGTTATCTGGTTAATTGGTTAATCGGTTATTTGATGAATTGATATTTATTATTTTTCAATTAATATTATTTCTTATCCCTTAACTCTTATCTCTCATCCCTTATCCCTTATCTTATAACAAAACTATTTTTATAACAAAACTATTCCCGCCGGTAAAACACGGTTTTATATTGACGGGTATTTCCCAGTCGATCTTCTACAACAACTTTTAATTCGTGTTTATATCCTTTTAATTTTTTATCGTCAAAATTATAGGTTAAAGTGCCTTTTTTATAATCGTATTCCAACAAAATCCAATTACCGTCAATATAGCCGTTATATGCCTTGATGCCGGATTGTCGGTCACCTGTTTTCAGACGCAAAAAACGATAGTCGGTCAAATTGGCTTTTTCTTTGAAATTTGCGGGCTTGATATAGGGTGCAATACTGTCATACCGAATCACAAAATTACCGAAACTTTTGGTAAAGGCTCTGATGCTGTCATTTTTTTTGTAACCGGACACATAATAGGTCCGGCGTTTTTTACCATATAAAGCTATATAAGCATAAGGACGTAGTTTCGGTTGTATTTTTGACAAAGGATACCTAATCAAATAGGATTTTTGTAAGGGCTTCATCGGATTTTTAATTCTTAAAAGCTTTTCGGTAGCATCGGCTTTCAGATAAAAACTTTCATAAGCCGTATGCGGTTTAAATATAACCGACCAAGGGGTTATATCAAAGCTGTTTTTTTTATCAACATCTACATAGAATGGCGTTTTGATTTGTTCATCACGTTCCACATGCTTATAATGATAGGCTTGTACCGGAATCTTAATCGAAAGTCTGTTTCCATTAAAATCAGAGAGTTCTATTTCCACTTGATAATCTTTTCCGGCTTCGATATTTAAACTACCGTCCCCGACTAATTGGGTATAAATCTCTAAAGGATTATAAGGTTCAACCCATAATTTTTGAATACGACGCCGGTATTTTAAATAGTAGGGATAATCAATAATTGTGTTGATATGTTTGGAATTAGCAAAAGAAAATTCCATCATTTCTTGTGTAAAATACGGCAAACCGTTTATGGTCATTTTAATTTTATACAAGCCGTTACGGTTAAATACATTGTCTTGCCGGTCGTAAGCTTCGATGCCAAAACCTATATTACCCCAAGCCAAAACTCTGTCAGCCAAATATACAGAATCATTTATACGCGTCAAGTTAAGCTTGATGCGTTTACTACTTTGATTAACTTGAGACAAACTGTCTAAAGGATAAACAAATAGGTTTCGTATAACCGGTTTTTGTGTATCTTTGACACGGACTCCATAAGCCATTGGATTAAGCGGATGTTCCTTGATATTTCGCAATTCAAAATGCAAATGCGGTCCGGAAGAGCCACCTGTATTGCCGCTATACGCCACAATTTCACCTTTTTTGACCGGTAATTCTATTTTATAAGGAAACAATTCTATTTCAAATTGTTGCTTTTTGTATTGTTTTTGTTTGACATAATCCTCAATACGATCATTAAAACTTTGTAAATGTCCGTAAACCGATACTAAACCTGAAGGATGTTTTATATACAATGCCTTACCGTATCCATTACGAGTTATTTTGATACGGTACACATAACCGGCATCAACGGCATATACAGGCAAACCTTCTTCATTATTGGTTTTGATATCTAAACCCGAATGAAAATGATTACTACGTAATTCTCCAAAAGTTCCCGATAAATATAAGGGGGCATCCAAAGGCATGTGCAATGAATCTGTTTGTGCGGATATGCTTTGCAATATAAACAACCATCCAAATAAAAACAGTAATTGTTTAGGCATTATTATTGATATGATTTAAAGGAAATTTCAAAATTACGATAAAAATTAAAATCCAAATTAAAATTAGCTTAAGATTCCTTACTTTTGAACAAAATTTATACAAAAAAACAGCAAGTTTAGTGCCAAATATCATGATTCTAAAGTTTTACATATCATTAATAACATTTTTTTTATTGATACCTAAAATCAGTGCGCAACAGGACAGTATCCGAATAACACCTGAAAATATGTTTATGTATCCGGCAAAAGATTCCATACCTGTTTTTGATTTGTCTCCTGTTGTAATTTTGCCCAAAATGCATTTTAATAATTATCGTGAGTTAAAACGTTACTGGTGGATTCGAAAAAAAGTTTATAAAGTCTATCCATTTGCCAGATTGTCCGGTATTAACGTTGAAAAATTAGACCAACGTTTGGCAAAAATGACCAAAAGCCAACGTAAACATTATATGCGTATTGTTAAACGATGGATTAAAAAAGAATTTGAACCTAAACTCAAAAATTTGACTCAAAGTGAAGGTCGCATCTTATCCAAATTATTTTACCGACAAACCGGTCAAACGGTCTATGATTTTTTAAAAAAATACAAAAACGGGTGGACGGCATTTTGGTATCAAAATATAGCCAAACTTTATAATATTGATTTAAAAGTCAAATTTGACCCGTTTAATAATAAGGAAGACTATTGGATTGAATATATTCTGCAAAAGGCATTTCTCAACGATATTTTAGAACCGCAACCTAACAAATTGGGATATAAATTCATAGATTTGCAAAACAAATGGGCACCACCACCTATTGATAAATTTTTAAAAGAAAAAAACAAAAAAACTTTTGTCCCCAAGTGGAAAATTAAAAAGTAGAAAGCGACAAAGTGCGAAGTGCGTCATCAAATAACCAAATAATCAATATAACCAAATAACCAATAACAAATGAGTTTACAACTAACCAAACCAATTTGCATCTTTGACTTGGAAACCACCGGTACCAATACCGCCAAAGATCGCATTGTCGAAATAGCTATCATACGTGTTGAGCCGGACGGTACGGAAGTCATCAAAACATGGCGAGTTAATCCGGAAATGCACATACCCGAAGAAGCTTCAAAAGTACATGGTATTTATGATGAAGACGTAGCCGATGCGCCGACTTTCAAAGACATTTCACAAGAAGTCTTTAATCTTATACATGATGCCGATTTGGCCGGATTTAATTCCAATCGTTTTGATGTGCCGCTTTTGGCGGAAGAATTACTGCGTGCC
>JALWLE010000058.1 GCA_026996605.1 Flavobacteriales bacterium | reverse complement strand
ATTTTATAGATAAAAAAAATGATTTTTTTTTGCTCGATATAAAAGAAAGTTGTTTGACGAAATAGATTTTGTTGGTATTAAAATTAAGTTAAATCCGTTTATTTTATTTTGTATTTTAACTATTAGCATTAAATATGAGTTAAATAATCATTAAAAATATATGTTATTTAATATAATTTTCTAAAATTTGTATAGAATTTTTAAAAATCAAATCTTATGAAAAAACTTTTATTTACTTTTATTTTATTCGCTAGTCTTTCAAGCTTTGCTCAACAAACAGATGAAACACAACACATCGATAATAACATTATCAAAACGGATGTGACTGAATTTCTCTTAACAACCCGTTATCACTTGAATGCTTCATGGGAACATTTAATGTCAAGGAAAGCAAGTTTACAGCTTGATTTGTATTTTTCTAATTATGGAGATGATTTGCTTTATGAAGATATTTATGCCCAATTCGGTATATCTTACCGGTTTTATTTTAACCGCCATATTAATCAAATGAAAGGGTTTTATGTAGCGCCTGCTTTTGGGTTACATTGGCGTTATGCTGCCGGACTATTTAATAATCCGGATTATAATGCCTTATATACAACCGGTGGATTGAACTTGGGATATCAATGGGTTATCAAAAAGAAATGGACTTTAGATTTATTTACTAGTTGGCAAGTTCATTTATCCAACATGAGACTTTTAGATGGCGGTTATGGTACTTTGGGTATTAAATTTGGGTATAAATTTTAATAAAACAGCCGGTCAATCACCGGCTGTTTTTTATTTTTGAATATCATAATAACAACGTTTAGGTGAGTAAATTTTACCTTCTTTTTTGAGTTCTTTGATGTATTTACTCACTTCTTTACTGTCAACATTAATCATTTTGGCTATATCACCGGGGCGCATCGGTTTACCGGCTTGTTCAAAACTTTTTAGGATTTGCTCTTTAGTCTCTATAGTTTATATTTTTTATGATTATTTTCCTAGCGTTGCAACCATAACGGCTTTAATGGTATGCAAGCGATTTTCGGCTTCGTCAAAAACAATAGAGTTATCGCTTTCAAACACATCTTCGGTTACTTCCATAGCGCTGATACCGAATTTTTGATAAATATCTTCACCTACTTGTGTATCTCTATTGTGAAATGCCGGTAAGCAGTGCATAAATTTGGCATTTTTGTTTCCGGTTTTTGCCATCAAATCGGCATTGACTTGGTAGGGTAACAATTTCCCGATGCGATCTTTCCATACTTCTTCCGGTTCACCCATGGATACCCAAACGTCGGTATAGACAAAATCAACATCTTTGACACCTTCACTAACATTGTCGGTTATGGTGATTTTGGCACCGGTTTCTTGGGCAATTTTTTGGGCTTTTGCAACCAATTCTTCGTCAGGTTGTAAATCTGTAGGGGCTACCAAACGCACATCCATACCCATTTTGGCGCCACCAATCATCAATGAGTTACCGAGATTGTTACGAGCATCTCCCAGATAAGCAAAAGCTATTTTGTGTAAAGGTTTGTCGCTGTGTTCTTGCATGGTCAAAAAGTCGGCAAGAATTTGCGTTGGGTGGTATTCATTGGTCAAGCCGTTCCAAACCGGTACGCCGGCATATTTGCCTAGTTCTTCAACAATATCTTGTCCATACCCCCGATACTCAATACCGTCATACATACGTCCCAGTACGCGAGCGGTATCTTTCATGGTTTCCTTTTTGCCGATATGTGAACCGGTAGGTCCCAAATAGGTTACATTGGCACCTTGATCATGAGCGGCAACTTCAAAGGCGCAACGCGTACGTGTTGAAGCTTTTTCAAATATCAAAGCAATATTTTTGCCTTTGAGCAGTTGTTGTTCCGTACCGGCGTATTTAGCTTTTTTCAAGTCAGCGGATAAGTCCAGTAAAAATTTGATTTCTTTAGGAGTGAAATCCAACAGTTTTAAAAAATTTCTATTGCGTAAGTTAAAGGCCATTGTTTTTTATTTTTTATGATTTGCCGACAAATTTAGTGATTTTTGGTGATTTGTTTATTTGTTTATTTGGTGATTTGATGCCGATCTTCGTACTCTCCACTTTATCGCTTTCCACTACGATAAAACTTCCAGAATTTATAATATGATAAACTAGCCAATATAGCGATAAACAACATAAAATAGTACAAAAACGCCGGCGTTTGTTGTGGTTCGCCTTTGGCATAAGAATGCAGTCCTGCTAAATAATAATTGACACCGAAATAGGTCATGGCAATAGAAGCAAATGAGATGACCGCCATTAAATTAAAAGCAAAATAGCCGCGTAGTCCGGGTACAAAACGCGCATGAATCACCAAGGCATAAACGATGATACTGATTAAAGCCCAAGTTTCTTTAGGGTCCCAACCCCAGTAGCGTCCCCAACTTTCGTTTGCCCATTGCCCACCCAAAAAATTACCGATGGTCAGCATCACCAAACCAATGGTTAAAGCCATTTCGGTGATAATGGTCAATTCTTTGATATAGGATTCCAATTTATTTTTATTTCGCTCATTGGTCAAAGCTATTAAGAGCAAATTGATAAGTCCTAAAATCATACCGATAGCAAATGGTCCGTAACTGGCAACTATGATAGATACATGAATATCAAGCCAGTATGAATTTAGTACCGGAACTAAATTTTCTATTTGCGGGTCCATCCAATTCCAATGCGCAATCATCAAAGTCATAGAGCCGACAAAGAGACCGGCAGCCAGTACCAATGCCGATTTTCTACCTAAGATTAAACTAAATAGAATAATGGCAAATGATACGTAAACCATAGATTCGTAAGCATTACTCCACGGGCCATGACCGCTGATATACCAACGCAAGCCCATAAAGAACAGCATCCATAAAAAGAGTAAAATGCTTAACCCATACAGCGCTTTAATGGCATAACATATCAGTTTGGAACGACTAAATATTTGGGCAATCGCCAATATAAAAATGAACAATGACAAAGTCATAAATTGCCAAAATAGCGACCGGAAAGCATCGTATTTATTATAAAAAACTTCCCATTTTATACGTTTTTCGGGTGGATAGATGGCTTTACCGAAATTTTTTTGATATTTATCGATACCTTTTAAGATTTGATCTGCCAACTCATAATCACCGGTTTCTTTTGCTTTAAAAATTTCTTTTGCCCAAAGCGGTATGGCATTAACAGCGAAATTCTTATCATCTTCATTAAACTTAAAATCTTTAATTTTAGTCCACGAATACCAATTATGATTAGGGTCGTCGGGTAGAGGAAACAATCTCAAATTGTTGGTAAGCAATGTATTGTAAAGGAGGTTAACTCTTCCACTCACATTGATGACATCTTGGTCAAATTTGCCTTTAATACGTTTTTTTTGTGCTTTTTCAAGATAGGATTGTAGTTTGTAGTTGCCTTGTTCATCAAAAAAATCAACTAAACGGGCATTTTTTTGGTTTTTATCGATACCGATAATATTACGCAAAGTTTCGTCTCCACGCTCTATATAAATAACTGGCACATACCACCAACCTTGCGGGTAACTGATCATACCGGTTAAAACTTGGTCAGCTGTAAAACTTTTGCCACCTTTTATTGTATAAGTGTCGTGTTTGGTCAATTTACGTAGCAATTCCGAACTGTAGGTATTAACCGGTTTCATCCGTCCACCGTAATCTTGTATAACCAAATGTCCGAAAGCTTCAGCTTTATCAACCGGTGCAACTGTTTTTATGACAATTGAATCCGTATTGATGCGATTTTCTTGCGCATTGAGCATACTTCCGGCAGCTAAAAAGAGCAGCACCATACAGGTTTTACGGGCTTTTTGTATTTTCGATAAATGTTGTCGCAATTTATAAAAACGGGTACCTTTAACGACAAAGATCATCAATAAACCGAAATAAAGCAGGGCATAACCGATATAGGTAATCCAAGTACCCCAAAAATCGTGATTGACAGAGAGTTGTGTTTCTTCATATTCCGGTGTAATAGTATAGGATGATTGATAAAAACGATAACCTTTATAGTTGAGTACATGGTTCATAAAAATACGAAAATTGAAAGTTGTATCCTTGTCAATCAAAGTTATTTCACTGGCGTAAGATTTCGGCATATCCGAACCCGGATATTTTTCGAGTTGAAAATCGCGCAATTTGAGTTGAAACGGTAAATGCCGGTAAATAGAACCGAAGGTTATCCGGAAGTTTAAGCCGTCAAGGTTAAATATTTTGGGATTTTCAGGCATATTTTTTCCACCATACAAACCGACTATTTTTTCTTTATCCCCGGCTTTAACTTTGACTTGTAACAAATCTCTCAAATTGCTGTTTTTGGGTCCGGGAACATTTTGAAGTTGTCCTATAACGGGAGCTTCAGGAGCCACGAAACTCAAATTGTTAAAGCGGTACAAACTCGCCAAATGAAAAGGTACAACAGAATCTTTCGGGACTTCAAATTGCTGTTGGTCACTCATGCGCATATAAGTACCGGCTATAGGTGACAAAATAAATAGACTGTCGTTTTTTTGAAAAACATTAATAGCATTCGGAAAGGTGTTGTTGAATACCAGTTCCATATTGCCAATCAATTTTTTCTCACCTGATACAAAGTATATATCTTGACGCCCTTGGTTAGTCGAAACCACAAATTTCAAATAGGTTTTGCCCGTAGCATTTTGTACTAAGGTGTCTTTGGCGTTCGGGATATAATTAAGTACCTGAATGTCAATTGGTTTTTCTTTAAAATTAAAATTTGTATGGTAATGATTATCCGTGAGTAAAGGCATTTCTATAGCTGATAATTTCAAAGCTTTTTTAAAGGGCGGGTCAATTCTTTCTACGCCGTCATCTAC
>JALWLE010000057.1 GCA_026996605.1 Flavobacteriales bacterium | reverse complement strand
CTGCCATGCATTTTTTTAAAGGTGGTATGGACAATGTACGTTTGTCAACCATTGACCGTTATCCTACGGAATTTACGCCGGATAGATCACAACCTTATGTGGTTGATCAATATACCTTATTGCAACTTAATTTAGATGAACAATTAACCCCTTTCAGTCCCCCGAATGACTTTGATAAAATCAAGATTTTGGGCACTTATGATTATTATATCAAAGTGCATAAAGATAATACTTGGTATCACGAGCCGGACGAGTATTTACCTTTGGGTGACTATTAAAAACTGATAATTATGAAACGATTATTATTATTTACTTTTTTGTCTTTTGTTATCGGGCAAGCCGGGTGGAGCCAGAAAGCTTCTACCATAGCCGTACAAGCCCGGGATTTTTATTATCAAAATTTTGGTGAAGAAAAGCATCCTGAAACAGTTTATCAATGGGGGATGAATTATGCGGTTAATTTTAAAGAAGACGGTTATATTTTGTTGCAAAAGACAGGCAACAATATCAAAGTAACAGCGGTTATTCCTAAGGGGCATTTCAGCTTACAAAAAAACCGGTTGCTTGACAACAAACAAGCTGTTCAAATTCAACAGATTGACTCATTACCGGCGTTAGACACAGGTCATATTAATAGTAGAAGAAATACATTAAGTGATGTGCCCAATTTTTTACCCGACGAGTGGGGGAGTGTTAATTGTATTGATGACCAAAATAATATTGTCAATGTAACCAATTATTATACGCCGGGGCATTGTTCGGCAGGTTGTGTCGCTATTTCCACATCACAGATTTTGCATTATTATGAATGGCCCCGAATAGGTGTCGGCAACAACACCTATAGTGACAATTACAATGGTTCGTTAGTACGACACGGAGCATTTTTTGATGAAAGACCTTATGATTGGGCAAATATGTTAGACCATTATATGTATGTGCACTCAACCGATGAGCAGCGCGAAGCAGTAGGTAAATTAGTATATGATGTGGCGGTGGCGGTAGAAATGAATTTTGAACCAACCGGTTCAACTTCTAATGTAAACAAAGTACCCTTTATTTTAGAAAATTATTTTCGATACGTCGGGCATTATGAAGACCGTAGTTGGTCTCAATTTTGGAGTAGAATGTATCGCAATATGCAAGAGCGCATACCGGTATCGGTGGCAGTTGAAAACAGTGCCGGTGACGGACATGCTTTTGTAGTTTCCGGATATAAGACTATGAACGGTGACCCGTATTATTATATCAATTGGGGCTGGTATAATCAAGGAACGCCCAATAACGGTTGGTATCATATGCAAGCTTGGAATAGTTCGACACCGGGTTATAACACGGTTTTAGGAGCTTTGTTTGATGTAGTACCCGAACCTGAAATAATATCAATTACACCAACCGGTACCGGTAACGATTTTCTGATTCACTGGGAAGTTGCCCAAAATGTTAATTATGAAGAATTTACCTTACAGAGAAAAATAGATAATGGTACTTGGCAAACGGTGGCTTCAGGTATTACTGGACAGGATTTTACTTATCAAAATCCGACTGGTAATGTGTATTTATTCCGTGTTAAAGGCAAGGCGCACGGCAGGTATTATACAGCTTCGTATTCTGAGCAAATACCTTATGCCCCACAAGGTTGGTTTAAAGGTTATGGCAGTTTTGAAGGACAGCAATATGCTTATGCCAAACAAACAGCCAACTATGATTTGATATTTAATCACGATTATACTTTTGAAACTTGGCTTCGCTTAAAACCCGGTAACCAAAACGGTGATGTAATATTTGACCGCCAATATATTTTTGCACTTGAAATAGAAGACGTAACTGCCAATGATTATTCCGTAGTATTCAAGTCGCCGGCAGCTCAAGATGCTTTGCATTCCAATAATAGCGGACAAAAATTGCAAATAGGGCAGTGGTATCATATTGCGGTCAGTAATCAAGGGACAACAGCGAAACTGTTTATCAATGGAGAAGAACGGGACAGTAATGATCAAAATCATTTTCATTTGAACAGTTCTAATGCCGCCATTAATATCGGCGAGCGCTATCATGGTAGTTATTCGGGCTTTATTAAAGCTGATTTTGACCAAATTCGTTGGTCGGACAATGCGCGGTATTTAAGCAATTTTACACCTGATAGAGATGTAGATTTTACCGTTGATGAACACACTAAGGCTTATTTCAGATTTGAAAATGTGCATCGCAATCGATTAAAAGATGAAGCTTTTAAAACCAGTGTTAGAGTCAAAAATGCCCCGGGTTATGTGACATGGAATTTTGATTTTGACCCCAATGGATCAAACAGTATTTCACAAGAAGATTTTAGTCAAAATGTATTGGTATATCCCAATCCGGCAACCGGTTACATCCGGATAAAATCTTTAAGTTCGAAATACAATTTAAAAGATTATAAGATAAAACTTTTTGATATGTCCGGACGTGAGATTCAGTCTTTAGACTGGAAAGAACAATCCGGAATGTATCAAATGGATATAAGCCATCTTAAAAAAGGTAACTATATTTTGTCTATACAAAATCATAGTTTTAAAGCAACAACTCAAATTTTAAAAAAATAATATTAACCTCTAAAATTTAATTCTATGAAAACAAAACTATTTTTATTAATGCTTTTAGTATTAACAAGTTTTGGTATTTCTGCACAGTCTGATTATTGTCTTAAATATGATGGTATTAACAGTCGTGTTAAATACAATACCGATGCGACTTTAGACAACTTAAATGGTGCGACGGACTATACCATTGAAGCTTGGTTTTATCCTACTGATACTGATATTCATAACCGTGTAATATTAAAACGTTGGTATCAGTTTGCTATTACTCTATATCAGAATGATAATCACCGTATTTATTTTACCCGTTATACCAATAATGGACAAGATAGAATTTTTGTTAATTCGCTCTATAACGTTATTAATTTAAATGCTTGGAATCATGTAGCAGTTATTAATAATTCTACCGACAATACATTAAAAATTTATGTTAATGGTGTTGATGTAACAGCAGATACTTCGGGTAATGCTACAACGCAAACTGCGCTAACTTTAGAAGCCAATCCCGGTAATCAAGCTAATTTTTATGTGGCTTATGGAGGTGTTGGAACGGTTTTTAACGGATTTGTTGATAAAGTTCGTATTAAAACAACAGCTGAAAACATAAGTAATTTGAATACTACTGATCCGTTAGCAATGCCTTATGCAACAGATGCCGACACAGTTTTATTGATGAATTTTAATGAAGGTTCCGGTATGACAACAGTCAATGATGCTACCGGTGTTGATGCCGAGTTGCAATGTCGAGGAGGATGTAATGAAATCCCCGAATGGTATCCGGTTCAAACTAATATGGTTGGAATTGATGCTATGTATCAAATTTCATTTAGTGTTTATCCTAACCCTGTTGATACAGCATATTTTTTAATTAAAACGTCTGATAATCAAATAATCCAACAAGTTGAAATAATGGATATTTCAGGAAGGGTAATTTATACTCAAAATTTAACTATCCAAAAAAACAGTTTGAAAATATCAACAGATAATATCATTTCAGGCAATTATTTAGTTAAAATAAAAACCAATAAAGGAATCGGCATTCAAAAGTTATTGGTCAAATAGACCTGTTTGTTTGTGTTGTTTATAAAAACCCGCTAGTATGGCGGGTTGTTTTTTGTATTTATATGTAATTTAATAATTTTCTATATGTTAATTAAGTAAAGATAGGTAAACATCTTCAAGTTGTTTAACCATACTTTTTAAACTGAAACTATCAATGACCCGTTTTCTAGCATTTTTTTGATATAAGTTTAAAAGTTTTTGATCATCGATAAGGTTATGAAGTAAGTCAGGTAATTTTTTCCAATCATTAACATTACAGAGCAAACCGTCTTGTTCATGACGAATAACCTCTTTTATACCACCTGCATCAGTAGTAACAATAGCGCATTCCATACTCATGGCTTCGAGTAAAGCAATAGGTAAACCCTCAAATGAAGAGCTCATCATAAAAATATCCATTGCATTAAAATAAGGTTTGACATCAGTTTGTAAACCTGTCAATAAAACTTTTTCTTTTAAGTTAAGTTTAGTCAGTTGGTTTTTTATTTCTTTCTCTAAAGGACCGGCGCCGACTAAAATACCGTAAACATTGGTATTTTTATCAATCACTTCTTTCATGACCCGTAGCCACTCAATTAATCTTTTTTGAAACCTAAATACGGCAACATTACCAATAACAACTGCATTTTCCGGTATATTGAACTGTTTTCTTATTATTTTACCAGATTCTTTATTTCTTTGAAAACGTTCTGTATTGACACCGTTTAATAAAGTTTTTACCGGAATTTTAGGATTAATATTTTTTTGTATGGAGTTAGAGACATCTTGTGAAACACCAAGTGCCAAATTTTGCCAATTATAAGTATATTTATTCAAGTATTTGGTTATAAAATGGTAACGTTCTTGCATGTTATGCTCTGAATATACAACAGGGATACCGGTTTGTCTATGTACTAATCTGGATACAAATCCTGCCCATGGCAAGTGCGCATGAATCATATCAATTTGATGTTTTTTGATATATTTTATAATATTTTTAGATTGTTTTAGGATGGTTAAATTATTTTTTGCTGGAAGACAAGTAATTTTACCACCGTTTTTTTCTATATCTTCTACTAATTGATTTTTCCAAGGTAAAAAATAAATATAATGAAATTCTAACTGAGTTTGGTTATGAAGTTTTAATGTTTCCGGTAAAAGCATTTCTGCGCCACCACGTCCCAGAGATTTGATGATATGTAATACTTTTATAGTTTGTGACAATTTAAAAAATTTGTTTGTGTTATTGCAAATTTACACAATATTTAAATAGTACTGACTAATTGTTGTTTTTATTATAAATAAATATTGAAGGATAATAAGGAGCCTAATTAAACAAAGTCATGAATTATTTCAATCTCAAGTTTCTTAAATAAAAATTTTTGTAGTTGTTTAAATATTTTTTCAGGATATAAAATATGTACATTAGCACCGGCATCAAGTGTAAAACACACCGGCAAACCGGTTTCTTTTCTGATATTTCTTATGTTATGAATAATTTTTAACGTATCCGGTTGCATTAAAATATAATCAGGGTCTGAAGTCATCATTAAAGCATGCAATCCCAAAGCTTCCGATTCGGTAAGTTTGATAAAATTTTCTAAATCTCCGGATTTTAGGTATTCTGTCATAAGAGATACACGATTATAAGCTTGTTGTTTTCTTATATTTTTAAATGGGTGTTGGTTCATTAAGTTATGTCCTATCGAACTAGAAACTTTTTTTTGTCCTTTTTCTACTAAAACAATACTGTCTTTAAAAGTTTTAAAAATAGGATGTATTTCAAATTCCGGTACAATAGCATATAAATCCGATGTGTTTTTTATTTTGTGATGTAAGCCCCAAATCATAACCGGATGTTCCGTGCTTCTTGATGCGCTTCCGGAACCTAGACGGGCTAAAAAAGATATTTTTTTGGTATAATACTCTTCTGTTTGAGGTGGGTATAAATGTTTTTCTAAGTCTACAATAATTTTTGCCAATGCGGCAAAACCACTGGCAGATGAGGCTATACCGCTTGAATGTGGAAAAGTATTATGACTGTAGATTTTCCAATTAAAATATGTGACAAATGGAGCAAAATTTTGAATTTTTTTAAAAAAATCAGCTATTTTCGGTTCAAAATTCGGTTGGTGTTTTTGGTCTAAATAAAAGGTAAATGGTACTGTATTCAATGGTTTTTTTAAGACTGATAAATGAGCATTTGTCTGTGTTAAACTATTGTTTAATGTAAAACTAATTGACGGATTCATAGGAAGTTGTAAACCGTGTTTACCCCAATATTTAACCAAAGCAATATTGGACGGGGCTGTCGCTTTAATGATTAATTCTTTGGGTTTATTAATCATTTTTTCTTGTATGATAAAATCCTTTTCAGCAAACTTCATTCGCTAGTATTTTCTTTTTTAATTTTTTATTATTCCGGTTGCTCATAAACCGGTTTGATATCCTTGATACGTAGTTGTAAACTAACTTTATTATTCCAGTAGTTTTCTTCAATAGTATAAGCTATTGACAGTGGCGCTCCCGATTTAACCAAGTCGGTTTTATCAGCCATATTAAAACCAATACCATTCATTGTTAATCCGGATTTCAATTCACGTAATGACAATTTTAAATGATTTTGATCTTTTCCTACTTTTTTACTGTAACCGGTATCATTGACACCATTAGTTACGAATACAGGGTGCATATTACCGGGTCCGAATGGAGCCATTTGTTTTAAGATATTAAAAAATTTTCTGGTAATATCTTTAAATGATAACTTCGTATCAATCAGAATTTCGGGTACCAAAGATGTTTCGGTTATGGTATTTTTAACAACTTCTTCAAATTTGGCTTTAAAATTATCAAACTGTTCGGGTGCTATAGTTAAGCCAGCTGCATATTTATGTCCGCCGAACTGAATAATATAATCACTACATGCTTGTAAAGCATCATACACATTAAAACCGGAGACAGAGCGGACAGATCCTGATAAAACACCATTAGACTGTGTAAAAACAATAGATGGGCGATAATAAGTTTCAATTAAACGACTAGCAACAATACCAACAACACCTTTATGCCATTTGGGATCAAAAACAACTGTTGAAAACCGGTTTTCTTCTTTTTGATCTATTATTTGTTGTAAAGCTTCAATTGTTATTTTTTGGTCATAACCGCGACGTTCTTCGTTATATACTTCTATTTCATCTGCAAACCGATTAGCTACCGATAAGTCTTTTTCTACCAGTAATTTTACAGCTTCTTTACCATGTTTGATACGACCTGCTGCATTGATACGGGGGGCAAGTGTGAATACCAAATCACTTATATCCAGTGTTTTATTTTGTTTAGAACGAGATAATGCTCTTAATCCGGCTCGTGGATTTTTTTCAATTTGTTTGAGTCCGTAATAAGCCATGATTCGGTTTTCACCTGTGATGGGAACAATATCAGCTCCGATACTGACAGCTACTAAATCCAGAAATGGCATAATATCGTCTAAGGGCTGTTGTTTTCTTTGTTGTAAAGCTTGAATCAGTTTAAATGCAATACCGGCACCACTCAATTCTTTATAAGGATATGGACAATCGGGTTGTTTGGGGTTTAAAAATGATATCGCCGGAGGAAGAATTTTCCCCGGCGTGTGATGATCACCGATGATAAAATCTATACCTTTTTCTTTTGCATAGGCAATTTTATCAATGGCTTTAGTACCACAGTCCAATGCTATAACCAATGAAAATCCGTTTTTTTCGGCAAAATCAATACCTTGAACAGAAATACCGTATCCTTCACTATAACGATCAGGGATATATGTGTCAACCTGATCATAAAATTCGGTTAAATACGAATAGACAATAGAAACGGCTGTTGTACCATCGACATCATAATCACCGTAAATTAAGATTTTTTCATTTTTTTCAAGCGCTTTTTCTATTCTGGAAATAGCGGTATTCATTCCTTTCATTAAAAAAGGGTCATGTAAGTCTGAAAGTTGTGGTCTGAAAAAACGACGTGCTTCTTCAAAACTCAAAATCCCGCGTTGTGCTAACAAAAAAGCATTTTTTTCTGGGATATTAAGCTCATTTTGAAGCCGTTTAACGATAGCCGAATCCGGATTAGGTTTGTATTGCCACTGCATAAAACATCAGGTGTAAATTAGAATTTCAAATTTACAAAATTTACAGCGGATTTTTTGATTTCACAGCAAAAGTTTGTTAAATATCCATTTAACGTTTTATAAATTTATCCCATAATTTTTGCCACCATGATTGTTGTTTTTTGTCAAAATAATCGCCATAGCCGTAACCATAGCCGTAACCGTATTTGTGACCATAACCATATTTTTTAAAAGTATTGACTTTAAAATCGTTGTAAATGATACCGAGATTTTTCAGTTGTTTTTTCTTATGCTTTTCGTCAATATCTTTAATTAAAGATTTTAAAGTATAATCTTCTCGAACTATAAAAATAGCAATATCGGCATATTTTTGCAATTCCATAGCATCTGAGACTAAACCCATAGGAGGTGTATCTATAATAATTTGTTCGTATTTGGCTGAGAGTTGTTTAAACAACTCTGCAGTTAAGTCATTTAGTATTAATTCGGACGGGTTAGGCGGTACTTTTCCTGATAAAATTAAGTCTAAATTTTCAATCCCGGTAGGTACAATAATATCATCTAAATTAGCCAGCCCGCTAAGGTAATGAGATAAGCCTATATGTTCTCCTTGTGCTTCATTAAAATATTCTTTAAACTTAGGTTTACGTAAATCAAATTCTAAAACAACGGTTTTTTTATTACTAATGGCTTGAACAATAGACAAATTAGATGATATAAAAGTTTTACCTTCACCGGAAATACTGGAGGTAATCAAAACAGTATGTGCTTTTTTATGAGCGGGAAACATAAAACGTAAAGCAGAACGTAAAGATCTAAATGATTCGGATATGATATCATCCGGATAATTCAATACAGGTAAGTTGCCCTTTTTATCCCAGTGATAAACTTGTCCTATGATAGGGGTGTCCGTAAGATTTTCTACATCAGATATATCATGTACTTTATTATCTAAGAAAAATAAAATAATAATAATTAATGCCGGTAAAAACAATCCGACTGCAAGGGCAATCAGATAATTGATTTGCCGGTTTGGTGCTACCGGAGGCTGTCCAACATCTTTGGCATTATCAATGATTTTTAAATCGGATACATTAGACGCTTTAACAATACCAGCTTCATTACGTTTTTGTAATAGTGTATTATAAATTTCTTGTTTTAAATCATATTTACGTTTTAAACCCAGTAAGATTTGTTTTTCTTCGGGCAGTTTATTGATTTGAGCTTCAATATTTTTTATTTTGTTATTTATCAAGCTCATTTCTTTATTAAGTGTATGTAAAGCTGACCGTACGGTTTGCAACAAAGATTGACGTAACGATTCTATCTCTAAATCTATACGTTGAATTACAGGGGCGTCCGGTTGAAAACGGGTTAATTCATTTTTTCGTTTGACGGCTAACTGTGTGATACGTCCTACTTTTTCTATAATAGTCGGATCATCTATCCCGACGACTGTAGGTGCCGGTAAGTTTTCATAATTATTTATATTGTTGAGATAGTCCAACAATTGTTCATAATATAGTTTTTTTAGTGTTACCGAGCTTTTGGTTTGGTCGTATGATGATACTTTTTCAAAAAGTTTGGATGTTGGATCATCAAGATTTAAAATGGTTTTATTACTGATAAAATCTTTCAATTCACGTGCAGCAACTGATAAATCTTGGGTGATATATTTTAATGTAGAATCAATAAATTTAATAGTATTTAAGGCAAATTTATTCTTATCATCCAGTATTTGTTTTTGTAACAAATTTGTTGTTGTGTTGAGATAATCGGCAATTTCATCTTTATTTTGTCCCCGTAATTTTAATACCAGTATAGATGAATTCTTGTTTTTATTTTTGACTACCAACCGGTCTTTCATATCTGAAACAACTTTATTAAAATCTTTTAAAGTCAGCCGATAGATAGCATTTTTATCATAACCGGTTTTGATGTTTCTTTGAAAAGTACCTGACAAGAATCCTAATTCAATAGGTTCATTAAAGTTAAAAGTTTTAGTTACAGATTTTACAGGTGCTTTTTTGCTGATTTTATTTTTATATTGGTATAGTGTTGCTTGGTTTTTATCCGGTTTAAAGCTGAGATTGAATTGTTGATCATTTAATATTTTTATTTCAACAGGAACATTAATGACTTGCCATTTAGATTTATCCGGTTGAAAAACAAATGGACTTTTTTGATAAAGGTCAATCCAATAGTATTTACCTTTTTTTTGGTAAGAAATATAACTTTTGAGCTTATCGACTACTTTTTCGTTGTGCGAACGTGATTTTAAGGTGGTAATCACCAGATTAACTTTATCACTAACGCCTCCCCAATTAAAAACCAAGCTCATGTTGGATGTGAAAAAAGGATTATTTTCTTCCTTAATGGTTATATAACTGTCAAGCTCATAGACATTTTGTTTGTGCAAATTAATATAATAGGCAATACTCAAAGCCACTATAAGTGCTACTATAAACCATTTCCAGTGAGACAACAGTTTAAGTAGTAATAATTTAAAATCCAAATTGGACTGTTCGTCATCAAAAGCAAATTGATTATCAATATTCATAAAAAGGTTATTTTACGTATTTGCTAAATAAGATTATGGTCGTAATAAGGGACAAAGCGGTGATAGTTGTAGAGATACTTTGTTGTAGGGTCGTACCGGTTCCCCAAGTCTTCTGAGGTAATGGAGGTACATAAATAATATCATTGGGACGCATATAAAAATAGGGAGAACTTACAACCCCCGAATCGGTCAAATCCAAGGTCTTTTTTACTAATTTGTTTTGCTCACGTCTAATTACCGTTACTTTTTTACGGTTGCCGACTAAGGTTATGTCACTACTACCGCCTAAAATATCAAATAAAGTAGGCTTTTCTTTGTATAAAACACCTGTTCTTGGATTTTTGACTTCACCTAATACCGTAAAAGGTACACCGGCAAGTTTTACCTTAATATATATATCATTTAAACTTCTGAATTGTGTTTCTAAAAGTTTATGTTTAATTATTTCTTTAACCTCTTTAAATGTTTTTCCTTCAACATATATTTTATCAATAACCGGCAATTCAATATACCCTTTATTATCAACAGTATAACCTTCAAAATATAATGAACTTTCAGAATTACGATTAGAAGTAGCAATATTTTGTTGCATTTTAAAAAGTCGTTCTACCGTTTCGTTACCGGATTTTAGTTTAACATATAAAATATCGTTTTTTTGAATTTTGTAGGCAGTACTATCAATTACATTATCCGGAAAATCACCTTGTACATAAACAATATTTTTATAAGGCACACAAGAACTTACAGATAATATTAGAAGAATGCTTATAAAAATGAACGGGATGTTTTTCATAAATGATGAATTAGGTTAATTAATTGTCACTATAATAATTTACAAATATAAGACAATTTCTACTTTAGTAATTTTTTTTAGGGCAATTTATCCAAATCGGGGTATAAAAAGTCATTATACGGAAAACGTTTGATATGAATTTTGCGTACTTCATTATATAATATATCTTTCAATTTGTTTATATTATTTTTTTGTACAGCTGAAATAAATACTACAGGATTATCTGATTTTGCCAACCATGTTTTTTGTAGTATTTCTTGTTGACTTTCAGGTAATAAATCAATTTTATTAAAAATAATCACAGAGGGCTTATCGGTAGCTTTTATCTCTGATAAAATATACTGAACCGTTTGCATATGTTCTTCAAAATTGGGATGTGAAATATCAACAACATGAATTAATAAATCCGCCTCTGTTACTTCATTGAGGGTTGATTTGAAAGATTCAATTAGTTGGGTCGGTAGTTTTCTAATAAATCCAACCGTATCAGACAGCAAAAAAGGAATGTTATGAACGACGATTTTTCTAACGGTAGTATCTAATGTTGCAAAAAGTTTGTTTTCAGCAAATACATCCGACTTACTCAGAACATTCATCAAAGTACTTTTACCGACATTGGTATAACCTACCAATGCGGCACGAACCATTTTACCGCGATTTCCACGTTGAGTCGCCATTTGTTTATCAATAACTTTCAGTTTCTTTTTTAAGAGTGCAATTTTATCGCGAATAATTCGGCGGTCAGTTTCTATTTCCGTTTCACCCGGTCCACGCATTCCGATACCACCACGTTGCCGTTCTAAGTGGGTCCACATTCCGGTTAGTCGTGGTAACAAATATTGGTATTGTGCTAACTCAACTTGTGTCCGAGCATATGAAGTTTGTGCCCGTTGAGCAAAGATATCAAGTATCAAACGCGTACGATCAATTATTTTTACCTGTAAAATTTTTTCAAGATTTTTCTGTTGAGCCGGTGATAATTCTTCATCAAATATAACACTATTTACTTCATGTTCATCAATAAAGGTTTTTATTTCTTGTAATTTACCTGTACCTAAAAAAGTTTTAGGATTAGGTTTATCCAATTTTTGAACAAAAGATTTTAAGACAACAGCACCGGCTGTTTTTGATAAAAACTCAAGTTCGTTAAGGTATTCAGCCACTTTTTCAGCAGGCTGATTTTGATTTATTATACCAATTAAAATAACTTTTTCGTAAAAATTTGCTTTTTTTTCAATCATCTTTTTATTTATTAGTAAATAAAATTATTTAAATATGGAATTTGCCGGATTTTTTTTTATTTTTGGCTTTATTATTAAAATAACAAAATTATGAAAAGAAACAATTACTTTATATTGTTTGTGCTATTATTTGGCTTTATAAGTGTCAATATTAATGCACAGCATATTGATGCCGGACCTGATCAAACTCTTTGTAACGGCGAAACGGAGGTAAGTTTACATGCTGATATTGGACGTGTCTTAACCGGTCGATACCGTGTTGAAAGTATTCCATTTAACTGGATACCTATTGATGCAACCGCTCAAGATGTTATGATAACCGATTTCGGATCAACTTCTCCGTTAAGAATTGATGACCGTTATGGTGATGCAATAGATTTACCGTTTCCGGTTTATTTCTATGGTAGAACTTATAATCAAATTGTTGTCGGTTCAAATGGAGATATTATTTTTGAACCTAGTGTAGCTACTGAATATGATGCTTGGCCAATAGATGCATCTGAATTAATTCCCAATCATACTTTACCATATTGGGATAGTGTAAGTAATTTGTCGTTTGCCTCTATTATGGGAGCTTATCATGATATTGATATCAGTGTTTCTTATCCTACTGAAGAATTAAAATATATGACTGTAGGTACGGCACCAAACAGAAAGTTTGTTATTATTTATAAAGATATTCCTCACTTTTCTTGTAATAACCTAATAACTAGTCAAGAGATAATCTTTAATGAAAGTGATTTTTCTTTTGAAATTCATATAAAAGAAAAGCCCGTTTGTAACAGTTGGAATAGTGGTTTGGCTACTTTGGGTACACAAAATGAAGAGTTGCTTCCCGATACTTGTGGTAACTATCCAGGTGATGTTACCAGCCCTACATTGCCTAATAGAAATACCGGTGTTTGGGATATTACACCGGCTTCTCCCGAGGCTTATATCTTTATACCTGATGCCAATGCAGTTATAAAATGGTATGATAGTAATAGAAATCTAGTTGGTAACGGAGCGGATGTAACAGTTCCTTTTAATCCTGTAAACGGACAAGAAACATATACACTTGAAGTTGTTTTTGAAGATTGTCATGGTAACTCTTTTTCTGAATTTGATGAAGTTACCATATATCAATTACCTCAACCGGAGGTAAACTTGCCCGAAGAAGAATTAATTTGTCAAAATGAAACTAAAATTTTGGATGGAACGGTTCAAAATGCCTCAGATTATACCAGTATTTCTTATGAGTGGGTTGACGATTCTGGTACGGTTTTAAGTACTGATCCGAAATTGACTATCACAAGTGGCGGTACATATACCGTAAATATTAATGTTGACGGTTGTGTTGCCAGCTTTACGGATGTTGTAACTCCTTATCAATTTGAATGTCGTATTCCTGAAGCTATTTCACCAAATGGAGACGGTGATAATGATCAATGGTTTTTAGATTATTTAGCTCAGCAAACAGGAATTGATAAAGTTGAAATTTTTGACCGTCGAGGTGTTATGGTTTATGATAAATCAGATTATACCAATGAATTTGAAGGAAAAAATAATGATGGTGAAGATTTACCGGCAGCGACTTATTTTTATGTAATCAAACTCAAAGACGGTAAAAAATTAACCGGTTGGTTGTATTTAGCAAGATAAAAAACTAATTAACTATGAAAAAAATAATATTAAGTATTGTTGGATTCTTTTTCCTATCATTAGGATCTATCCAAGCACAACAATTGCCACATTATACTCAATATATGTATAATATGAACATATTGAACCCTGCTTATGCCGGTTCAAGAGGACCCGAAATTATTTCTTTCGGAACATTATATCGTAACCAATGGTATGATGCCCCGGGAAATCCTAAAACATTAACCGCTAACGTTCATGGAGCTTTTAATGATAATAACGGTGCCGGCTTATCTTTTATAAAAGATGAGTACGGACCTATTAGTCAGAGTATGATAACCGCTGATTATTCACATACTTTACATTTTAAAAAATCAAATCTGGCTTTCGGATTAAAAGCAGGTGTTAATTTATTTAATGTCGGTAATGACTATTATATAGTTCACCCGAATGATCCGGTTTTATCGAACACCTTGAGCGATACACGAATTAACCTTGGTGCAGGTGTATTTTATTATACCGATAAATATTACTTATCAGTTTCCGTTCCAAATTTCTTAGCCAATAAATTTAATGACGGAAATGGTTATCAAGCTACTGACGAAGTACACTTTTTTGTTGCCGGAGGTTATGTATTTAACATTGGAAAAATATTTAAGTTAAAACCGCATTTCTTGTTATATAATAATATTAGCCAAGCTATTCAAGCAGACTTGAATTTAAACTTTTTATTCTTTGATAGGTTTGAATTTGGTTCATCCTATCGTTTAGATGATTCTGTTAATTTTCTGTTTAATGTCCGACTATTTGACAGTTTACGTTTAGGATACTCATATGATGTTCACGTTTCTGATATATCTTATTATAGCCCAGTATCACATGAGTTTTTCTTAAATTATGATTGGTCACTCGGTAAAAAAGTTATGTTATCACCCAGATACTTCTAAAAATTACGACTATGAAAAAAATATATATACTTATCATTTCATTGACATTAGGACTTAATGCCGCTATGGCACAAAGTTCTCTTGTTAAAAAAGCCGATAAATATTATCAGCGCTTACAATATGTAAAAGCAGCGGAAACTTATGAAAAAGCCGTAGCAAAAGGCGATGCCGATGATCATGTGTATCAAAACCTTGCAGATTCTTATTATCAAATTTTTGATACCAAAAATGCAGAAAAATATTATGCTATATTAGCTCAAAAATCAGATGATCCCGAGGTTTTTTATCGATATGCTCAAATGCTCAAAGCTAATGGCAAATATGAAGAAAGTGTGCCTTGGATGGAAAAGTTTGCTAAAATGAAGCCGGCAGATCACCGTGCTATCAAATTTAGAGAAAATCCGAATTATTTACCCAAAATATTAGATCGTGATAAAGACAAATTTGTCGTTAATGAGATGTCTAACATTAATACGGAGTACTCAGATTTTGATGCCAAACCACATGGAGATAAGTTGTTTTTTGTATCTGCCCGCGATACTAAGGGAAAAACCTATGAATGGGATAAACAACCCTACTTAGATATATATCAAGCAGATTATGTTGACGGAGTTGTGAGCAATGTAGAAAAAGTACCCGGTGATGTAAATACAAAATATCATGACGGTACATTTTGTTTTTCTCCCGATGGAAAAACTATGTATTTTACTCGTGATAATTATTATGAAAGATCATATAAAACAGATTCTACCGGTATTAGCCGTCTCAAATTATTCTCTGCACAATTAGTAGATAACGAATGGACTAATGTACAAGAATTACCATTTAATAATGATAACTATTCGGTAGGACACCCCGCTGTGAGTCCTGATGGCAAAAAATTATATTTTGCATCTGACATGCCCGGTGGTTTGGGACAATCCGATTTATATGTCGTAGAAATTAAAGGTCATAATAAATTTGGTAATCCGGTTAATCTAGGACCAAATATTAATACTGAAGGTCGTGAAAACTTTCCTTTTATCAGTAAAAAAGGTGATTTATATTTCTCATCCGATGGTCATTTAGGTTTAGGCGGATTGGATGTTTTCGCTTGTAAAAATGTCGATGGTAAATTTTCAAGACCTCGTAACCTTAGTGTGCCTTTAAACAGTGGAAAAGATGATTTTGCCATTTATATCGATGATGACACTAAAAATGGTTTTATCTCAAGCAATAGAGATGCAACTAGAGTAGGGGATGATAATATTTATACCATTCAAAACATCAAACCGGTTTGTGATGTATTAATCTCAACAACTGTTGTAGATGCCAAAACGGGCAAAGCCATACCACAAGCTTCAGTAACTTTAACTGATAAAGAAGGTAATCCGATTAAAACCAAGTTAACCGATGATGAAGGACATGCAGATTTTTTAATAGAATGTAATCAAAATGTTGCAGTTGAAGGAAGAGCAGAAGAGTATGAAAATAATAAAGTAAATGTAGCTCCTACCGACGAAGAAGAAGTTGCTGTTAAAATAGCTTTAAATCCTATCGAAAAAATCATTACGGTTAAAGAATTGGATATTAATACTATTTACTTCGATTTTGACAAATGGAATATTCGTCGTGATGCGGCTTTTGAATTGGATAAGGTAGTTGAAGCTATGAAGAAATATCCTGAATTAAAAATTCATATTGTTTCACATACCGATTCCAGAGGTTCGACTCAATATAACCAAAAACTATCTGAAAAACGAGCCAAGTCAACTATGGAATATATTATTTCTAAAGGTATAGATGCCTCTCGATTATCAGCAGAAGGCAAAGGAGAAACAGAACCGGCTGTTAAATGTTCTCCTTGTACCAAAGAACAACATCAACTTAACAGACGTTCCGAATTCTTAATCGTAAAAGATGAAGAAAAAACCAATGAATAAAAATATTAATATCCTTATAATTAATAAAAAAGTCCGACATGTTAGTGCCGGACTTTTTTATTTTTTTCTCTAAATTAGTAAAGGCATTCTCTTTTTTTTCAATCGGATATTCATACCGTCTTTTCCTTGTAAGCCGCCGGTATGAATGGCTAAAATTTTACTGCCTTTCGGGAAATAATCTTTTTTGATTAAATCGATGATGCCGTAGAGCATTTTACCTGTATAAATAGGGTCAAGTGGTAAGTTGTGAAGCCTGTTTACCATGTTGATGAAATCCACTAGTTTTTGGTCAATTTTAGCAAAGCCTCCAAAATGGTAATCTCTGATAAGCTCCCAATTATCCGAATGTGTATATTTAGATATATTGTTATGCAAAAAATTTTCTTTTAATGCCGGAAATCCTAAAACTTTTTGGTGTGGTTTAGCCGTATTAATCAAACCGGCAATGGTTCCGCCCGTCCCGATTGCCGAACAAATATAATCGAATGCATCATCTTCCGGTGTCAAAATTTCTTCCGTGCCTTTTACGGCTAACGCGTTGGTACCTCCTTCCGGAACCAGATAAAATTTACCGAATAATTGAAAAAGATTGGCGATAAAATCCGGTTTTGTTTTAAGTCTATAAGCTTTACGACTGACAAAATGCAATCGCATACCTTGTGAAACGGCAAAACCTAAAGTTGGATTTTCATGTAAAGTCCGTTTCAAATTTTCGCCAAGCTCATCACCACGTATGACACCTATGGTTTTAATACCCAATTCTTTTCCTGCAGCAGCTGTTGCGGCAATATGATTGCTGTATGCGCCACCGAAAGTTAATAACGTATTATAACCTTTATTACGAGCTTCTATAACATTATAATAAAGTTTACGAAACTTGTTGCCCGAAACATGTTTGTGTAAAAGATCTTCCCGTTTTACAAATAACGTAATTTCTTTTTTACGCAAAAGACAGTCGTTGAGTTGTTGGTTGTATGCTTGTTGTTGGGGTTTTAACACTTTAATTGGCTATTTAGTTATTTGTTAGTCCGATGTTATTGTTAATTCAGTTTTTTTATATTTTCAACATTAAGAAATTAAGGTCATTAAGTTTTTTTTTCAAACTTTCCTTATCTCTTATCCTTTATTTGGTTATCTGGTTATTTGATAATTGCTTATCAAGACATTATATCATTGGTTAATGAGACCTAACAGGTTTTAAAAACCTATCAGGTCTTCTTTTCCTTCATTTTATAGATTTTATAGCCAATTACGCAAATCAAATTTACCGGCAATATGTTGTCGCAGTTCGGTAATAGGAATACGAATTTGTTCCATGCTATCTCGTTCGCGCACCGTTACGGTGTTATCGTCTTTAGTTTGGTGGTCAACCGTAACACAGTAAGGTGTTCCGACGGCATCTTGACGACGATAACGACGGCCAATCGCATCTTTTTCGTCGTATTGCACTTTGAAATCCCATTTTAAATCATCGATAATTTGTTTGGCTATATCGGGCAGACCGTCTTTTTTGAGCAAAGGCAAAACGGCCACTTTGGTCGGTGCTAAAATTGCCGGAATTTTCATCACAACGCGAGTAGAACCGTCTGGCAATGTTTCGTCTTGCAAGGCGGCGGAGAATACAGCCAAAAACATACGGTCTAATCCGATAGAAGTTTCAATGACATAAGGTGTGTAAC
>JALWLE010000056.1 GCA_026996605.1 Flavobacteriales bacterium | reverse complement strand
ATCAAATCTTGCTTTTGCTTTTTTTTAAAACGGTCATTGAGCTTAAAGTAGCCTTCAAAAATACTTTGTAAAAGTTCATCCCAGCTCACGGTTTATTGGTTTATTGGTTATTTGGTTAATCGGTTATTTGGTTATTTGGTTATTTGATGAAATGATGATTTTATATTGATTTCAGATTTACAAATATCAGATATAATACGCACTTTCCACTAGGTACTTTCAACTAAATGAGCAAATTAGTCAAATCTTTTAGCGCTTCAATAATTTCCGGTTCATCGCTCAATGGTTCAACAATAGCAACATGAACCGACAGTCGTTTAGGCAAACCGCTTTTTATCAATTTGGCAGCATCAACCAGTAAACGCGTAGAAACGGTTTCAGACAATCCCAATTCGGTCAAATTCCGAATTTTTCCGGCTATTTTAACCAGTTTTTTAGCTATATCTTTTTCGATACCGGTTTCATTAATTATAATTTCTTGTTCCATTTCAGCTTCCGGATAATCAAAACCTACAGCCACAAAACGTTGTTTGGTTGAAGGCTTTAGTTCTTTATAACCGCGTTGATAACCCGGATTGAAGGATGCTACCAACATAAAGTCCGGATGTGCTTTTAAGGTTTCACCCAATTTGTCAATATATAACTCACGACGATGGTCAGTCAAAGGGTGAATAGCGACTATGACATCGGGGCGCGCTTCGGCAATTTCATCTAAATATATAATGTATCCTTCGCGCACGGCTTTGGTAAGCGGTCCATCCAGCCAAATGGTTTCAGCGCCTTTGATGATATACCGTCCGATTAAATCCGTAGCTGATGTTTCTTCATGACAGGCAACCGTTAATAATTTTTTATCGAGTTTGTGTGCCATATATTCCACAAATCTTGATTTGCCTGTTCCGGTTGGTCCTTTGAGTAATAGGGGTAATTTGTTTTCAAAAGTTTTTTCAAAAACATCAATTTCTTTGGCTATGGGGTGATAATAAGGTGCTTGCATAATTGAGTTGAAAGTTTTTTCTTAAAAATTTTAAAGAGATTGCCAAAGCCGACAATCTCTTCAAAAAATATATAAATGTAATAACTAGAATTTAAGATTCCAAAGCTTCGTCAGTCGGCAAACCGTATTTGACAAAATCAATGATATACAGGGTAATGCCGGTGGATAAAATGGTGGCTCCGGTAATTAATACCCAGAAATGCACTTTAATTTCATTTTGTACTTGACCGAAATCATATCCGAGAATTCTTTCCAGATAGACTTGTGCCACACCGGCGGCTGCAAAAGCCGACACCATTGTAAAGATACCGATATTAGACAACCAGAATGCTAAACGTCCACGAGGGTGATCATATAATTTACGTCCGGTCAGATTAGGCATAGCGTACACAATTATAGCTAAAACTATAGATGCATAAGCCCCCCAGAATGCCAAGTGTCCGTGCATAGCTGTTACCAAAGTACCATGTGTGTAAAGATTGGTTTGAGGTAAAGTATGTGCCAAACCCAAAACACCGGCACCTAAAAATGAAATAATGGCAGCGGCTAGCGTCCAAATAATTGCTAATTTATTCGGGTGTTTTTTCTCACCTTTGCGATACATATTCAACGCCCACAAAGTCATAGCCAAAAATGCTAAAGGTTCTAATGATGAAAAGATACCGCCGACAATCAACCAAATTTTATTAACACCTATATAGTAATAGTGGTGTCCGGTTCCAAGAATACCGGATAAGAAAGTCAATCCGATAACAACATACAGCCATTTTTCAATCACTTCACGGTCCACGCCGGTTAACTTAATCAATAAGAAAGCTAAAATACCTCCCATGATTAATTCCCAAACACCTTCAACCCAAAGGTGAACGACCCACCAACGGAAGAATGAGTCCAGAACTTGACTGTCAAAGCTGATCATCCCCGGAAGATATAATACTGCTGCACCGGCTAAACCACCATATAATACCCAAGCGGTTGTAGATTTTTTCTTCCCTTTGAGTATGGTCATCAATAAAATAACTAAGAACAAAATTACATCAATGGCAACCAACCAGTCGAGTTCGCGCGGTATTTCCAAAAATTTACGTCCTTCCCAAATATTAAAGTGATATCCGGTAAGTGCCGCTACACCAACTAAGGTTAAAGCAATTAGTTGTAAATATGCTAATTTAGGTTTCCAAAGTTCTGTTTCGGCTTCTTCGGGTATTATATAATAGGCTGCTCCCATAAAACCGGATAACAGCCAAACCACCAAAGTATTTAAGTGTACGGTATGAGCCGTGTTAAAAGGGATCCATTGGTGTAAGCCGTCATAGCCCACGCGGGCAAATCCCATAATAAAGCCGTAAGTCAATTGTATAGTGAGCAGTAGCATGGACAATGCCCAAAACCAATAAGCTACTTTTTGCGTTTTATATTTCATAATTTTGAGATTTTTTAGTTGTTAGATTTCATGTGATCCACCGCCAAAGGCGAAACTTTTTTATTGACTTTTTCAAAGCCGTTTAAGTCCAAATTGCCAACCCATTTAAAGAAAGCAATCATATCATTGGTCTCTTGCTCATTCATACCGTAAGCTACCATTTTACGTCCATTAGGTTGCCATGGTTTTTTTGTTTGCAAAACACCACGTACGAATGGTTCACCACGACGTTCGATGACGTTGGTCAATTCAGGTGCGTAATAGGCACCTTCACCCATTATTGTATGACAGCCCATACAATTGTTTTTCTCCCAGATGTGTTTTCCCCGGGCAACATCCTCGGGAAGCTTTGTTTGCACTTGTTGTAACGAATATATCGTTAAACCTATAAAAATAGCAAACGTCACAAAGGTTCCCACTAAAAAGAAAATTTTAGCTTGTTGTTTTGTTAACATAATTGATAATTTTGGTTAATATTGATTTGTTTAAAAGACCTTTTAGTCCTTTAATATTTCAAAAGTAAGTTTTTTGATTGTTATATAAAATGATAAGTGTCAGGAAATTATAAAATTTGATGTTAAAAAGGAAAGTAGGATATTATGACAAACATCAAAAAATGACAAAATTACATCTTAAAATGATATATCATATATTATTCAAAGACTGTTTTAAATCACGTTTACTCCCGATAATTTAGAGTTTGATAGTCTTTCGAACTTGATGCTTTATACTAAGCATTTTTTAACCAATTTCAATCTTTTGACATATCAAAAACCAAAAAAATTAAAGTAAGTAAAAAGGCAGCAATAGTCATATACAATACATAATTCATATATGGCCAACCTACAAAGTCTCCAATAGAAGCAATTAAACCCAGTTGCAAGGTTGCCGCCAAGGCATATTTTACTTTTTTAGTCATATTTTTTAATAAGATGTTAAAAATTAGCACAAATATATAGAATTTGTAACTTTACCACAATTTTCTGATTAAAATGCTTCAAAAAATAAAGCAAAATATAATACAAATACCCGATTGGCAAGCCAAAAAATACTTATTGGCTTTTTCCGGTGGTGTAGATAGTGTCGTTTTGGCAACGGCTTTACAACAACTCGGTGTCAGGTTTACATTGGCACATTGTAATTTCAAATTACGAGGTGTGGAAAGTGATGCCGACCAAGCTTTTGTTGAAAAATTTGCTAAGACAAATAATATTTCTTTACATATTAATATTTGCGATTTGTCTCAAACGGATGAAAATATTCAAGTTGCGGCAAGAAATTCCCGTTACCAATGGTTTGATAGCTTGCTTGAACAGCAGCAATTTGATTATTTATTAACAGCGCACCATCTCGACGACAGTATCGAAACATTTTTTATCAATATTTTGCGTACTACCGGTTTAAAAGGTTTACTCGGTATTAGAGATCATCATAAAATACTGCGTCCTTTGCAAAATATTACACGACAAGAAATTTTGAAATTTGCCCGACAACATGGCTTAACTTGGCGTGAAGACAGTAGCAATGCTTCCGATAAATACCGGCGTAATTTTATCCGGCATCAGATCATTCCGAAATTGGTAGAACTGCAACCGGATTTTCATCAAAGTTTTCATAAAACATTACAGTATCTAAATCAAAATCAAGCGGTTATAAATGATTGGTTTGAAAATGTAAAAAACAAAGTTATCAATGAAGATAAAGGTATTTCAAAATTAAAAATAAAAGCGTTTGATAGGGTCAAGCAACAAGAATTGTTCCTGTTTCATTGGTTATCCCCTTATGGATTTACCGATATGAAAGCTGTAAAACAACTCTTAAAAACGCAAGCCGGTAAGGAAATATTTAGCAGGACACATCGTTTAACTAAGTATGGTGATTATTTATTATTGCAAAAAATAGAAAAAACTGATAATCAAGTCCGGTATTTACCGGAACATATTTCTGAAATAAGAGAGCCTATTCATTTAAAATGGGTTATAATAGACAGGAAACAAATAGATGAGCAAGTAATCAAATCCGCTAAATCAGATGACATTTATATCGATTACGATTTGGTTGATTTTCCATTAAGTTTAAGAAAATGGCAAGCAGGCGATTATTTTTATCCTTTTGGTATGAAAGGTAAGAAAAAATTAAGTGACTATTTTAAAGATATTAAATTGATACCGGCTGAAAAAGAAAAAACTTGGTTACTTTGTAACCGCAATGATATTGTATGGATAGTCGGTAAACGTATGGACAATCGGTATAAAATCACCGGAAAAACCGAAAAAATATTACATTTGCAGTTAATAAAATTTAGAAATTTAAAATAATAGTAAGATGTACCGAAGCGCCGGTCATCAAATAACCAATTAACCATATAACCAAATAAACAGAAATATCATGAAAAACCTTTGGCTGATACTTTTTTGGATGTCTTTTAATGCTGTGGCACAATTCGGGCAGCAACAAATCACCAATCCACTCAAGTGGCATACAAGTGTTGAAAAAACCGGTGATGATACTTACAATTTAATTATTGATGCCGATATTGAAGATGGTTGGCATTTGTATTCGCAGTTTAATGACCCAAACGGTTCTTTACCGATTGAGTTTGAATGGCAAAATACCAAAGGCAATTATGAAGTCATCGGTAAAGCCAAAGAAATCAATACGCATAAAGCTTATAATGAGGTCTTTAAAGTTACGGAAACCTTTTTTTCAAAACATGCCAAATTGATTCAGCCGGTGAAAGTCCTTAATAAAAATTTGAAAAAAATTGAGGTCACCCTTTACGGACAGGCTTGTAAAGAAGCTTGTATTCAGATTAAAGAAAACTTCAATTTTGATTTGACCAAAGCGAAAGTAGTAAAAGCTTCTAAAACAGACAAATCAAGTAAAGCCGTTGGTGCAGTTAAAGATACTGATAAAGCAAAGAAAACAGACGCCTCTAAAACCGACATTGTATCAAATGAAAAACCATCCGGTCAAACACAAGAACAGCAGGAGAAAAAAAAGGAACAGCAATCGGTTAAAACTGAGCAGAATTCTTCAATAGACAATACTCAGAAGACTGAAAAAGATTTAACCGAAGGCGGCAAATATACACCTATTCCCGTTGCAAAAGAATCAACAGAAAATATTCAAGAATCTATCAATTCTCAACCTATTCAACCAAAGAAAAAAAACAACTGGAATATCTTTTGGACGGCATTTATTGCCGGTCTATTGGTCTTACTAACGCCTTGTGTTTTTCCGATGATTCCGCTTACAATTAGTTTTTTTACCAAGCAAAATGAAAAAAGTGCAGGGCAGGGCAGACGCAACGCTTTGGTGTATGCTATTTCTATTGTTTTGATTTATGTGGCTTTTAGTTTACCTTTTCATTTATTGGAAAAAGTAGATAGCTCTATGTTTAATGCCATGGCTACTAATACATGGGTGAACTTGTTTTTCTTTGCTATTTTTATTTTGTTTGCTTTAAACTTATTCGGTGTGGAAAAACTGGACCCGGTGCGTTTGATTCCGCAATCGTGGGTCAGTTCTGCTGACAAACAATCGAGTAAAGGGGGGATTTTAGCCGGTTTTTTCATGGCATTGACCTTGGTTATTGTATCCTTTTCATGTACCGGTCCCGCTTTAGGTTTTATTCTCGGTAATGTTGCCAATAGTGCCGGTGGTGCTGCAACTTTGACCTATGCCATGCTTGGGTTTGGCTTGGGTATTGCCATACCATTCGGTGTGTTGGCTTTCTTTCCGGTATTACTTAAAAAATTGCCCCAATCCGGTGCTTGGCTCAATAGTGTTAAAGTCATTTTCGGTTTTATAGAACTGGCATTTGCATTCAAATTTTTATCCAATGCCGATTTAGTCAATCAATGGCATTTCTTACAACGGGAAGTTTTTATCGCTATTTGGATTGCCATTACGCTGACTATGGTTATGTATTTGTTTGGAAAAATTCGTTTATCACATGATGCGCCTGTTGAAACCATAAGTGTTTTCAGGTTTTTATTAGGCATATTTACCTTATCATTTGCACTGTATTTGCTACCCGGTTTATGGGGTGCGCCGTTGAATATTATCAGTGGTTTTCCACCGCCTATGAAATATGCAGAATCAAAATTTGGTGTAGGTTATTCAAAAATGGTTTCAGCTACACATACCTCTCAGGCTTTACCTGATGGTGCAGAATATGGTCCTAATAATATCATTGCTTTTGAAGATTATGACACGGCTATGGCTTACGCCAAAAAAGTCAATAAGCCGTTATTGCTGGATTTTACCGGACGGGCTTGTCAAAATTGTCGGTTAATGGAAGAAAATGTCTGGAGTAAAGATAAGATTTTACCCATTTTAAAAAACGATGTGGTGTTAGTTTCACTTTATGTTGATGAACGCACAAAATTACCCGAGGACAAACAATATGTGTCCAAATATACCGGTGATAAAGTAACCACAGTCGGACAAAAATGGAGTGAACTTGAAACTTTTAAATACAAAAATAATTCACAACCACTATACGTTATAGAAAATCATAAGGGACAAAATATGAACGAACCTATTGGTTACACACCTGATGTTGAAGTTTATTACAGATGGTTAAAAAAAGGTATTGAAAACTTTAATAAACAGCCTTAAAAGCATCCTGAATTCTTTTGGGGTAGCACAAGCAAACAGAGAAAAGCCGGTTGTTATGTATGACCGGCTTTTATTTTGGCATTATGATTGTAGCAAATGTTTATTTAAAATTGTAAATTTGTCCGTAAAAGCTTTTATATTGAAACTGTTTTTATTTAATATACTATTTTTCTTTTGTTTTTTGAGTGTTTTTGCACAAATAAATAAAGGGCTACAGGGCATCCGTGTTGCTGACGATTTAAATGATGCAAAAGCAACAAAAGATAGTATCAAAGTAAAAATCAAAAAATTACCGGCTACCGATTATAAAATTTTTACCGTTAAGAATGACACTGTTACAGTAGATACCACCTTAACTATCAGAGATTATTATCGTTTTAATCCACTCTTTAAAGACGATTTTCCTTATTTAAGTTTTCAGAACGTTGGACAAGCCTTGATCGGATTAAGTTTTGATATTAACACTGAAGATATCTTGCCCGGATTTGTTGCAGATACCAAATTAACCGACTATTGGACGCACACGCAAGTGCCTTTTTTTAAAACACCGACACCATATTCCGATTTGAGTTACCAAAACGGTATAAAGCAAGGTCAAGTGGTCAATAGTGTCTTTGCAACCAATATCAATCCGCAACTTAATATAGCTTCCGGATACCGAGGTTTAAATTCACTGGGTTTTTATAAACATAGTATTGTTGATAGCGATCGTGTGTTTGTCAATCTAAATTATCAATCAAAAAATAACCGTTATAAACTCAAAGCTTACTATTATACTTATAACAAAACAAATGAAGAAAATGGGGGACTCAAAGATGTAAAACAGTTTGAACAAGCCGGTGATGTTTTTAGTGATCGAAGTCGAATTGAAGTCAATTTGAATGATGCTGAAAACAAACTAAAAAAAAGACGCTTATTCGTCGGACAATCTTATGGTATTTTAAAAAATAAGTTTTTATTGGTTGACAGGGCTATTTACAAATATCATATGTATCAATTTATCCAAAACCAGCCTACCGATATTTTGGGAAAAAGCACACAAACCGATAAGGAATTCAAAGATAGTCTCAATCTGAAAAGTTTTGAGAATTTTGCAGGTTTACAGTTTAAAATAAAACGACTGAAATTAGAAAGCGGTATCCGTTACATCTATCAATATTACAGTTTAGACAGCTTAAAGGTTTTAAACGGACAAACTTATCCTAAGTTTTTAGAATACAATGACTTATCCCTTGATAATAATTTAAAGGTTAAACTTGGTAAATTATTTTTAAAAGGACAACTCAATATCGGCTTTACCGATAATATTGCCGGTTATTATTTAGAAGCCGATGCTTCCTATACACTACCTAAAAACATAAACTTATCCGCCAATTTAAAAAGTATATCAAAGCGTCCGGATTTTAAGTATATTTTATACCAAAGTGCTTATGACAAATACAATTGGTATTATCCGGAATTTAAAAATGAATTGGTTCAAAAATTACAAGTAAAACTATCGCATAAAATATTTGGGAAGTTGTCATTGAACCAAATAATTGTTAATAATTATACTTATTTCGGAAAAGATTCATTGCCCCGTCAAGATGCTACGGGGATTAAATATGCCGCTTTGAAATACCAAAATGATTACCGGTATAAACATTGGGGGATGTCCGGAGATATTTTACTGCAAAAAGTGTTGGATGGTAAGACTATTTTGTCTTTACCTGCTTATGTATTACGGGGGAGTTTATTTTATTCACATTATTTTTATAAGCATAATTTGTATGTGCAAACCGGTGTAACCGCTAAGTATTTTGAGGCTTTTTACGCCCGTGCCTACAATCCGGTTTTGGCGGATTTTCTGGTTCAAGATTATCAAAAAATAGGGGAATATCCCATTATTGATTATTTTGTCAATTTTAAAGTCAAACGCTTTCGGTTATACTTCAAATTACAGCATCTGAATGCTTTGTTTAAGCAAAAAACACCCGACTATTATGTGGTACCGTTACAGCCCTATCGAGATTTTAATATTCGTTTCGGTTTACGGTGGATATTTTTTAATTGATGATATTATCTACTGCATAGAATGCCATGTTCCTTGATATTTATGCACTACTACAGACTTTATTTCTACCTCAAATTTGAGGAATTGATGATTTTATTCTGCTACTTAAATTATTAGCTTCTTTGAAATTTTCTCACCACTTCACACTTTACTTCTGCTTATCATTTGAGGGGTGAGGAATTGAGGATTTGGAGTATTTTGTAGCTTATTTTATACTTTACTGATTGCTTATTGTTTCTAATATAATTTCTGCATACAATTTGAGAAAGTGAGAATGTAGGTTATTGAGTGTTCCGATCTCAACGAAAGTCGGGACGTTATGTGCCGAAGTGTCCGATTTTGAATTAGGAATGACAAGTGGGAAAATATAAAACTAAAAAACGGTCACAAAAAAATGCAACCGTTTTTATTTATTTATGATGAAAAAGTTAGTTTTAGTCGCCTAAACCTACTCTTTGAAATCCTGTAATTTCTAATTCGGGATCAACACTTTTGACATATGCTTCAACAGTTATATTTCCATCTTTAATGTAATCTTGGTCTAACAAGCAAGCTTCTTTATCCAATGTAGTATTATCATCGATAAAGCGTTGTAACTTACCCGGTACAATACGATCCCAAATTTTTTCGGGTTTGCCTTGTGCTTTCAATTCAGCTTCGATATCAGCTTTAGCTTGTGCAATTACTTCGTCGGGTAATTGGGCTTTAGAAATATATTTAGGGACGTGCTTTAGGGTTTTGCCCAAACGTGCCAATTCTATATTATCTTTTTCGATAGCTGCAATGCGTGCGCCGGTTTCTGCTTCTAAAAATTCAGGGGTGAAGTCTTTGTAGCTCAACACTAATGGTTTCATGGCTGCTACTTGCATTGCAACGTTTCTGCTTACCTCAGCTGCATTATCAACTGCTTTTGATAATCCGGCTAACGAAGCAATTTTTTTATTAGCATGTACGTAAGAACCAACGAAAGGAGCTTCTAAAGATTTAAAATCTCCGATTTCAATTTTTTCACCAATAACGCCGGTTTGTTCAATGACTTTATCGGCAATAGTGCCTTCTTCAAATGGTGCAGCCAAAAATTCGTCTTTGGTGTTGTAATTTAAAGCTATATCAGCCATTTTGTTAGCTAAATTGACAAAATCGTCATTTTTAGCGACAAAATCAGTTTCACAATTTAAAGTAAAGATAACCCCCTTGGTATTATCATCATTAACTCTTGCTACTGCTACACCTTCCGATGATTCACGGTCGGCACGTTTAGCGGCAACTTTTTGTCCTTTTTTACGTAAGATGGCAATTGCTTCATCAAAATCGCCATTTGCTTCTACCAATGCCTTTTTACAATCCATCATGCCGGCACCGGTCATATCTCTTAATTTTTTTACATCTGCGGCTTTAATATCTGCCATAACTTTTTAATTTTTTATTGATTAATAGATGTTTATTTTGCTTCGTTTTCAGTTTTAGTTTCTTCTGCTACTTCAGCCACAACTTCTTTTTCGGCTTTAGCGGCTTTTTTATCTGCTTCTTGCTTTTCAGCCATTAATTTAGCAGCTTCTTTTTCGGCTTTTGCTTTTTCTTTTTCTTCTTTTCTAATAGCCAAACCTTCTGCAATAGCTTCTGTTAAATATTCCAAGACCAAATCAATAGATTTAGAAGCATCATCATTAGCCGGTATCGGATAAGTTACTTTGCGAGGATCGGTATTGGTATCGACCATTGCAAATACCGGAATGCCTAATTTATTTGCCTCTGCAACAGCAACATGTTCTTTGTTGATGTCAACGACAATTAATGCAGCTGGTAAGCGGGTCATATCAACGATAGAACCTAAGTTTTTTTCTAATTTTGCTCTTAAACGATCTGTTTGTAACTTTTCTTTTTTAGATAAAGTTTCATAAGTGCCGTCTTTTTTCATTTTGTCAATAGCAGCCATTTTTTTTACGGCTTTACGGATGGTGACAAAATTGGTTAACATGCCGCCCGGCCATCTTTCGGCAATATAAGGCATATTGACTTTTTGTGCTTTATCAGCTATAATCTCTTTAGCTTGTTTTTTGGTAGAAACAAATAAAATTTTTCTACCGGCGGAAGCTATTTGTTTAAGTGCATTTTGTGCTTCTTCAATTTTAGCTGCCGTTTTATATAAATTGATGATGTGAATACCGTTTTTTTTGCCATAAATGTATGGTGCCATGTTCGGATTCCACTTTTTGGTTAAGTGACCAAAGTGGGCTCCTGCATTTAATAATTCTTGAATATCTACTTTTTTCATTTTGTATTTTTTTAGTTTACGTTCCGTATAATTAGCAATGCACCAATAGGGGATGCATTTGGATGCTAAACTAAGAACAGATTAATTGATAAGGATTAACGTTTAGAGAATTGGAATTTCTTACGGGCTTTGGGTTGTCCGTATTTCTTACGCTCAACCATTCTCGGGTCTCTGGTCATTAGTTTTTCCTTTTTCAACAAAGGTTTGAATTCAGGATTAACTTCAACCAAAGCACGAGCAATACCCAAACGCAAAGCTTCTGCTTGACCGGTAATACCACCGCCTTTCAACGTGGCTTTAATATCAAATTTGCCTTCAGTGTCGGTTACGGCAAAAGGTTGAGCAACTGCTTTAAGATGAGCAGGAATAGTAAAGTATTCGTTCAAATCTTTTCCGTTAATTACAATTTTTCCTGTTCCTTCATTTAAGAAAACTCTCGCTACCGATGTTTTTCTTCTTCCTATAGTGTGAATTGTATCCATTATTTAATTTGGTTTAAGTCAATTTTTTTTGGTTTTTGTGCTTCTTGTTTGTGTTCCGCACCGGCATACACATAAAGATTTTTGTAAATCTTACGCCCCAATTTGTTTTTGGGTAACATTCCCTTAACAGCATTTTCAACTAAACGAATCGGATGTTTAGCCAATAGTTTTTCGGCTGTAATTTCACGTCTTCCTCCGGGATATCCGGTATGTCTTACATAAACCTTATCTTGCCATTTGTTGCCGGTCAATACAATTTTGTCTGCATTGATTACCACAACATTATCGCCACAATCAACGTGTGGTGTAAAGTTCGGCTTATGTTTTCCTCTGATCAACTTGGCAACTTTTGAAGCCAATCGACCTAATGTCTGTCCTTCTGCATCAACAAGAACCCACTCTTTGTTGACGGTCTTGTCATTTGCTGAAATTGTTTTGTAACTTAATGTATTCACTGTCATTCAATTTTCGATTAATAATTCGATTCTAAAACGGTCTGCAAATTTATGAATATTTTTTTGAATGACAAAACATTTTACGGTGTGTTTTTAAAGGAAGTTTTGCAGATAAAAAGTGTCGTTTTATGGCTATTTTATTGAAGTTTTAGGACAGGTAGGTAATGTAATTTTTATGAACGGATTTCTAATCTCACCTTTTATTGCCTGTACGATCCTTGTTTAAACGATAGTTTTTTTTGCCTAAATAATATGTTAAAATCTTAATTTTTTTGAACTTAGGAATAATTTTTGCTAGGAAATGTTTTTAATTTACTAAATTTGGAAACTTAACAATTGATGACTAATTAGAAATATAATGAAAAAGATATTTACTGTTTTATTTTTGGGAAGTATTTTGTTTGCTAATGCCCAATATTTTGGCGGCAATAAGCCACGATACGAAGAATTTGATTTTAAAGTTTATGAAACGCCTCATGTTGAGCTTTATACATATTTAAAACGTGATTCATTACGAAATGCTTTTTTACATGAATCTGAGAAATGGTATGAGAGACACTATACCATGTTTAAGGATACTTTTCCGGATAAAATACCAATTATTCTTTATAATAATCATGCTGATTTTCAACAAACTACTACTATTTCAGGTGATATTGGTGTTGGAACAGGCGGGGTAACCGAAGCTTTAAAAAATAGAATAACTATGCCGGTACGTCCTTCGTTCGGGCAAACCGATCATGTCTTGGGGCATGAAATGGTACATGCTTTTCAGTATAATTTGGTTAAAACCGATGATTCATTGTCCTTTAACAATTTGGCTAACGTTCCTTTATGGATGGTTGAAGGGATGGCAGAATATTTATCCTTAGGACGTTATGATGAACATACTGCCATGTGGATGCGTGATGCCGTTTTAAGCAAAGATTTTCCGCGACTTAAAGACTTGTATAAAAGTAAATATTTTCCTTATCGTTATGGACAAGATTTTTGGGCTTACATAGGTGGAACTTATGGTGATGATAAAGTTAAAACTTTATTTTATCAAAGTTTGCGTTGGGGATTAAAACAAGCAGTGGATACGGTTTTACATACTAAGATTGATACTTTATCAAAACAATGGAAACAGTCTAACGAAAATTATTATAGACAATTTTTAGTCGGTCGTGACACTTTGGCAATAGGAAAAGTTTTGTTTGATGCCAAAAATGCCGGTAAGATGAATGTCTCACCGGTAATCAGTCCCGATGGTCAAAAAATGATTTTCTTATCGGAAAAGAATGTACTCTCAATGGATCTGTATGTAGCAGACATCAAAACCCGCAAAATGCACAAAATATCTTCCAAAGCCATGACCAATCATATCGATGCGATTGATGCTTTTGAGTCTGCCGGAAGTTGGTCACCGGATAGTAAATATTTTGTTTTTATTATTTTTAAAAACGGTAAAAATCAGTTGGCATTGGTTGATGTTGATAAGCACAAAGTTACGGAAATCTATAAAGTTGCCGATTTGCAGGCATTTTCTTATCCGGCTTGGTCACCTGATGGTAAGTCTATTTTGCTTTTGGGGCAAGTTGACGGGCAACCTGATTTATACCTTTATGATATCGACACAAAAAAAACAACTCAAATAACAAATGACCCTTACTCAGAAATGCAAGCAACTTGGTCAGCTGACGGTTCTAAAATCATTTTTTCAACGGATTACTATTATGTCAAACGTCAATTATATCCCGTCAAATACCATATCGGTATTTTAGATGTGTCTAGCGGACAAAAGTCTTATCCACCTATTTTTCCCGGTGCTAATAATATGAATCCGCAGTTTGATAAAACGGGTGAAAACATTTACTTTTTATCAGACTTTGACGGCTTTAGAGATTTATATAGATATCATCTTGCAACAGAACAAATATATCGTTTAACCAAGTTCTTCACCGGTATTTCGGGCATCACCAAATATTCGCCTGCTTATAGCATCAACTATAAAAATAATGAAATAGTTTACAATTATTTTGCCAATCATCAATACCAATTAGTTCAAGCAAAAATTTCGGAATTTTATCACTCCATCATAGAAGACAGGACTATTAAAATAGCGCCTGCTTTGTTACCACCTCGCATTGATTTGAATTATAGTTTGGTAGAACGTTTATTGCGAAATAAATACGAAAATCTAAAATTCGATATTGTTGAAAAACCTTATAAACCCAAATTCAAACTGGATTATATCAGCAATATTGGTATAGGTATCGGGACTTCCAGCATGTATGGTACCGGAATGATGGGTGGGGTTAGTATGATTTTTGGTGATATGCTCGGGCAACATCAATTATATGCGGCAGCTTCACTCAATGGTGAAGTCTATGATTTTGGAGCTTATGCCGCTTATTTTAATCAAAAGCATCGTTTTGGTTGGGGGACATCATTATCACATATACCTTATACTTATAGGTTACAAGGTCTAGAAAGAGACACCATACAAATTAACAATACGAATGTACCTGTTGATAAGTATTCTATTTATACCATTAGAATGTTTGAAGAAAAAGTCGGAATATACACATCTTATCCTTTTTCTAAAACATTAAGAGCTGAGTTGGGTGGTTCCTTAGCACATTATTCTTATAAAATCACATCTTATAATTTTTATTATGACCATTATGACCCTTATACCGGTTATGCATATGGATATTACGGTTATGAAAAAAAGGATGAAAAAGCACCACCCGGCTTTAATTTTCATGAATTAAATACGGCTTTTGTAGGGGATAACTCTGTATTCGGTTTAACCTCGCCTATGAAAGGGCAACGGTTTAGAATCGGACTTTCTCATTATTTCGGTGAAAATGATTTGTCTTCTTTTACATTTGATTATCGCAAATACTTTTTTGTCAAGCCGGTTAGTTTTGCTTTCAAATTGTCTCACTATAATCGCTTTGGTCGTGATGCCGAATTGAGCTATAATGATGGTGGTATTTTGCCTCCATTGTATTTGGGCTATGACTTTTTTGTGCGAGGTTATTCTTATTCGGCTATGTTTGATAGCATGATGGCGACCAACGGACAAAGTTTATGGTACACCGATTTGATCGGTAGTAAAATGCTGGTTGGTAATTTTGAATTGCGTTTACCTTTTACAGGACCTGAACGTTTGGCTGCTATTAAATCAAGTATGTTTTTCTCTGACTTAAACTTTTTTGTTGATGCCGGACTTATTTGGAATCATAATGATAAAATTAGTTTAACACGCCAAGATAACAGATTGACCCGTTATCCGATATTCAGTACAGGTGTTTCGGCACGTATCAATTTGTTCGGACAAATTATTATACAGCCCTATTATGCTTTTCCTCTGACTTTAAAAACCGGTAGAGGCTATTTCGGACTTAATTTTTATCCCGGGTTCTAAGACATTTGGGTAATGATTACCAATATACCCGAACAAAAAATACCACCTGAATTATCCCGATATTTGGTTGGGAAACAGGTGGATTTTATTGTTAAAGACAATATTGATTATTATTTAATTGTTGCCTTGTTAATGTTTACTGCTTTTATAACAGTTACCACTGCAGCTATCTTGTTGGCACTGAACAATATTTGATCATTTATCATAACAGTAAATTTTTGATTTTAAGTTGGCGCCACTTCAATCGTTCTACACTGGTACTTTTGACCGGTAAAAATAAAGGAGATATAGTTTTCCGGTTATATAATGACCAAAAAATTATCAATGAATATGACGGTAAGGAAGTTAAGCCGGAAAATATAATAATGTAAGAAGTTGAAAATCCGGAAAACTTGAAAAAAATATAAGAAAGCGTATTGATTTGATTCAAGGAGAGTAATATCTCAAACAATAATTAGCACTGACAGGTTTTCAAAACCTGCCAGTGCTATACATTATTATATATATATCAAATCAAATAAATATGATTTAATAAATAAGTTTTTAAACAATACCTTGTGCGAGCATAGCATCCGCTACTTTGACAAATCCGGCAATATTGGCGCCTTTTTCATAGTCAATCCATCCATCAGGTGTTTTGCCGTATTTGACACAGGCTTCGTGAATATCATTCATAATGCGTTTGAGTTTTTCATCGACTTCTTTACGTGACCAACTGAAACGTAAAGAGTTTTGACTCATTTCCAATCCCGATACGGCTACACCTCCGGCATTAGAAGCTTTGCCCGGCGCATACAATATTTTAGCAGCTTTGTATAGTTTGATAGCCTCGGGAGTAGAAGGCATATTGGCTCCTTCAACAACAGCTATGACGTCGTTTTTCAGTAATTTAGCGGCATCTTCGGCATTGATTTCATTTTGTGTAGCACAAGGTAAAGCAATATCCGCTTTAACGCCCCAAGGTCTTTCACCTTTGAAATATTTGGCATTCGGATATTTATCGACATATTCATAGATACGACCACGTTTGACATTTTTTAAGTGCATGACAAATTTTAGTTTTTCGGCATCAATACCATCAGGGTCGTAAATATAGCCGCTTGAATCGGATAAAGTGACTACTTTACCACCGAGCTGTGTTGCTTTTTCGGTAGCATATTGGGCTACATTACCGCTGCCTGATACTAAGACGGTTTTGCCCTTAAACGAATCTCCTTTGGTATTGAGCATTTGCTCGGCAAAATAGACGACACCGTAACCGGTAGCTTCCGGACGGATTAAAGAACCTCCAAAAGAAATACCTTTACCGGTTAGTACACCTGTAAATTCGTTTTTCAGTTTTTTGTATTGTCCAAACAAATAGCCTATTTCTCTTCCACCTACCCCTATATCACCGGCTGGTACATCTGTATTAGGACCTATGTGTCGAAATAATTCACTCATAAAAGATTGAGCAAAACGCATCACTTCCGTATCCGATTTTCCTCGCGTATCAAAATCAGAACCACCTTTACCACCTCCCATAGGTAAGGTAGTCAAGGAGTTTTTAAAAGTTTGTTCAAAGCCGAGAAATTTTAAAATACTCAAATTAACCGTTTCATGAAACCGTAAGCCACCTTTATATGGACCTATAGCTGAATTAAATTCTACGCGGTATCCTCTATTTACTCTTACTTTACCTTTATCATCCACCCATGGTACTCTGAACATTATTACCCGTTCAGGTTCAATCATGCGTTCAAGCAGCATTTTATTATTGTATTTCGGATGTTCTACCATAAATGGAATCACCGCCTCAGCTACTTCACTGACAGCTTGTAAAAATTCTGGTTCATTAGGATTACGATGTTTGGCGTAATCTATGAAATTGTTAATGTGTTCTTGATACTTCGTTTTCATAATAGTTATTTTTAATGAATTAGCGATTTAAGATAGTAAAAAATAGAAATCTAACAAGTGACATAATTTGTTTATTAAAATAAATTAAATGTTTTCCTGAAAAAAATCAGTTTTAAATTGAAAAATGCGTCTAAACCAGTTAAGATATGAATGTATAAAAAACGAAATGCAATTAACATAAATTCATTAAAGTAAAGAATATTTTAAAATGATTGTAATAAAAATTACGCTTTTATTTTAAAGTTTATGTAATTTTGTTTTAAAAATCTTTGTTTTATGAAAAAAATTGTAACCATAATATTATTAATATCAGCAATCATGACTAATTTTGCTCAAAATTTAGTTGACACCGGAGCTTTAATTCAAGGTGGTGTTGAAGACGGTAGCAAATTAGTTGAAGCTTATGTGAAGCCGCTTAACAAAGCTATTGTTTTCGGACTGTCTGACGTTACTTATTCTAAAATTAAACGAGACAACAAACATCATTTGACATTAAGTGTAAAATTGGCTTATATCAATATCCCAAATGATGATTGGACTTATGATGTTACCAAACTCAATCTGCAACATTTTGAGCCCAAAGAAGTTGATAAAATTGTGGCACAGACCGTTTTTGGTGATTCATTAAAAAGTATCACCTTAGTTTCTAAAGAAAAAGACCTTTTAGGCAGACCTTTGATTGAATTTGATACGCCTTCCGGAAGTCAAAAATCAGCCATGCCATTACCCTTTGTCGGAGCAACTTATCGTTTAAAATACACTAACTTATCATTCAATTTTATCCCGTATGTTACTATTCCCGATTCAGATTTTAAAATTGGCATGCTAGGTATTGCCGTCCAACAAGATTTGGCTTTATTTGTCAAATCCTTACAAGATAAATCTTACGGTGTCAGTATTCAAGGGAGCGGAGCATACTTATACGGTCATTCGAACTTAGATATTCAACCCGGTGAAATTTACACACCCGTAAGCATTACGGGACATACCACCGGTCCCTATGATAATCAAGAGATAAATGTGGATTATACCAGTATTAATTTAGCAGCCTACTTTGATTATAATATTAGCAAACATATTAATGTTTTTGCCGGTGGTGGTGTCAATTTAGG
>JALWLE010000055.1 GCA_026996605.1 Flavobacteriales bacterium | reverse complement strand
TAACAAAATTAAATCTGGAAGGAATAAACTATTGTTAAAAAAAATTGTATATCTATACGGTATTTATATTTTATTAGGCATTGCATTAATTACGATATTAATATTAGGATTTAATTAAAAAAAAAAAGGTGCTAACACTATATATAGCGCATAGCGGGGTTTTCGCCTACTTCAATGTTTAGGCATATTTGCACCGGAAAATTCATAGAATTTTCCAATGCAAATAAAAAGATAGAAAAATTCTATGAATTTTCCTATCTTTGTGCCATAAGGCGAAGTTAGCGAACTTTAAGCCCGCTACGACGCCATATATTAACCGTTGTAGCCCACTAGGGCAAAAGAAACTCTGACAAGTGCTACGTGAAAAAGTTGAAATTTTTAAAATTCTGCTTCTACCCTATTTCAATAGAAATATGAATTAAAATTTGATAAAATATTTCTCTGAAAAAAAATTGTTTACGGGCCCGAAATTTTCGAAATGTAATGCCGGAATTTTAAAAACCGGAAAAATAAAAAGTCCGGAATTTTCAGAATTTTAAAAGAAAATTAGCAACGCCGGCAATAAAAAATTAGTCGCTGAAAAATTGAATTCCATTATGGAAATTTACGATTAGAGAAATAAGAAAATAATGGAAAATTGCAATCGTAATTTATTGAAAAAAAGTTAATTGAGAAATATTGATAAAGTGATAAAACGATAATTTCGGCAGGCGTTGGCGGCGTCCGTAAAGCCAAATAGAACCGTGAAAAGTTTGAAAAGCGCTACGTGTGAATTAGGGCATAAAGAAATTTTGAAAATAATGGAAATTTGCGAGCTAAATTGTATAGAAAATAGGTCGTTGAGAGATTTTTAATCGGTGATTAAGCGATGAATTTGGTAAGCGTTGGCAGCGTCCGAAATGCCGAAAAGAACCGTGAAAGATTAAGATGCGATTGCCCGCAAACGATTTTTAAATGGAAAAGTCGTCTGCTACTGATTTTTAAGTAGGATAATGGAAAAGCGAGACGGCTGGACGGATACAAAAAGCGTGGCTACAACACAGCATATACAACATAGCGGATTTGAGCTTGATTGTTTAGTTTGCGAGTGCTTGCACCGCAAAAATTCTGCGAATTTTTAGCGGTTTTTAAAATTTTATAAAAAGTTCGCAGAAATTTTGCTATCTTTGGGGTATAATAGCAAGGCGTTTGCGATTTGTTAGTCGCTACGTCGCATATGCGAACCGTTAGCACCAATAAAAAGGAAACATTAACAAATTTAGAATAAAATGGATAAATCAAAATCTTTCAATCTATTAATTGTTAGTCTTACTTTGTTAGTCTTAACTTTTATACTTGCAGGATTTTGGAATAGTTTGGGTTTTGGAAAAAGCAAAATGATTCTTGGACTATTAATTACTGTATGCTTTGGAATAAGTGTTGCTGGATTAATTCTTGGAAATGCTGAAAAAAAAATAAAAAGTAATAAAAAATGGATTGGAATAATTGGTAATATGTTGATTGTATTGTTTTTCGTTGTATTTGTGATTTACGCAATCCTACATACTTCCTAATAAATTTTAACATCGAAATCTTTCAAAATGTATAAAATAGATAGACAAGAAAATAGAATAACAAAGTTGGAACAAAAGACCTTTTCTGAATTAAAATTTAAAGAACGTGAACATTTACAAGAATGGATAGCAAATAATCCTTCCTCACTAGGAGAAGAGTTGTTAATTATTCAAAAAGAATTTAGCGGTTTTAACGATACAAACGAAAGACTTGATTTATTAGCTATTGATAAAGCAGGTAATTTAGTAATTATTGAAAACAAACTTGATGATAGTGGTAAAGATGTTACTTGGCAAACAATTAAATATGCTTCATATTGTTCCAGTTTAACAAAACAAGAAATAACAAAAATATTTCAAGATTATTTGGGAAGTAAGGGAGATGCCAAGGAAAAATTATCTGAATTTTTCGACGGAAAAGAATATGACGAAATATTATTAAATCAAGGACTGAATTCCCAAAGATTGATAATGGTTGCAGCAAAATTTAGAAAAGAAGTAACTTCATCAGTTTTGTGGCTAATGAATTTTAAAATGAAAATTCAATGCTTTAAGGTAACGCCATATGAATTAAATAATCAACTTTTTCTAAATATCGAACAAATCCTACCAACAAAAGATACCGAAGATTTTACAATAAGTATGGCAAGTAAAGCACAAGAAGAAAACGAAGTTTTTGAAACCTTAAAAAATCGTCATAAAGTAAGATTAAAATTTTGGGAACAATTTATTGGTATAAGTAATCAAAAAAGTAATGTATTTTCAAATAATTCACCTACAAAAGAAAATTGGATTGCAACAGGATTAGGAATCAGTGGAATTACGCTATATGTTTCGATAAGTAGAAATTATTGTGCTTGTGGAATATCAATAAATAAAGGAAATAAAGAATTAAATAAAGAAATTTTTGGAATTCTATATAAAAATAAAGATGAAATCGAAAAAGATTTTGGGGACAAATTGACTTGGGATAATATGGAAGGTAATAAAACAAGTGCAATATATACCAAAATGGAAGGTGTAAACTACTTTGACGGAAGTGATTGGGAAAAAATTAATGATTTTTTGATAGTTTCGTCAACAAAATTAGATAAAGCTATTAAAGAGCCGATGAAAAAATTAAGTAAATATTTAAAAGATAAAAAATAAATGGAAATTAAGAAACTAATTATCATTTTATTTTTATTTATCAGTTTTGTAAGTTGCCAAGACTACAAAGAGCTAAATAATGAAGAATTTAAAACTGCATTTATTCTTAATTCATCGCCTACATTTAAAGGTTATTTTTACACTGGGACTGATAAATCCTTCCACTATTTTATAAGTAAATGGAAATATGAGAAAGATAGAAATTTTAAGATACCAATTGATAAATTGAAAATTAACGAAAAATTCAAATTTAAAAAAGATAAAAACGAAATTAAAATTTGCCTTATTAATGACGTAGATGAAGAATTTGCCAAAAGTAAATTTTGGAAATTATATGTAATGAAAAATGAATGAGAAATTGACAAAAAAGGTGCTAACATTATATATATCGCATAGCGGGGCTCTCGCCTACTTCAATGTTTAGGCGTATTTGCACCGGAAAATTCATAGAATTTTCCAATGCAAATATAAGATAGAAAAATTCTATGAATTTTCCTATCTTTGTAGCATAAGGCGAAGTTAAGCGAACTTTTAAGCCCGCTACGACGCCATATATTAACCGTTATAGGGCAATTAAGGTTTGAGATTTTATTTAATTTATTTCTGCCCTATTTTAACTTTCTGCAAGAATTCAACTTTTCAATTATTTATTAAGGTTTGGGCTTTTTTATAAAGGCCGTTTTTATAGCCAAAAGCACACAATTTTTTTATGGAAGCGGGGTTAAAAAATGCTGATGCAGTTCTGTGTGTGTGGGCAACCGCATTTGGAATTAGCTACTTTGCGTTGAGTGAACCGCTTGCCATCTCTTGGGATCTTAAGCTGTGGGGCATTTTTTACCCCGAACCCGGAGCCCTGACAATCTGCTATGGCCTGCGGAATGCGCACGGTACGTGTGAGGGTTCGGGACCTAGGTTTGCAAACTTAAAAAATTGTGTAAGAGGGCATATTTGTGTTGGCTTGCCCTTATTTTTAATAAATGCCCATAACAGTGTATACAACGTCATAGCGCATAGTGACTATTGATTGGCCCGAGCGTAACCCGCAGGTCGCAAAATTCTTTTCGAATTTTGCATTAATTTGATGTTTAGTTGTTTATATTAAATAATTTTGCTTATTTTTACACTAAATATACAGTGCCGGTTTACACGCTACAACGTGTATACTGTCGTTGTGCACCAGCTCGAAATATAGGAACTCAACTATATTGAAAAATAAAACCTTAAATCATTCATTAATAACTTTTAAAATTTATTTTATTGTAGTATAATCGAACTCAATTCTCTTTTTTAAGCCAAAAATTAACCCTCAAAAACAAAATGGAATAAAATTTGTTTCTTTTTTAGGAAACTCTTTGTATATTTGCAAAAAGAAATTGATTAATGGAACCAAAATATAGAATTGAATTTTTAGATGAAGCAGTTGAATTTATGAATGAGTTGAATGAAAAGGCAAGAGAAAAAATTTATTATAATTTGAAAAAAGCTCAAATTACTAATGATAATTCGCTATTCAAAAAATTAAATGATGAAATATGGGAATTTAGAACTTTATATAACCGAACTCATTATAGACTATTTGCTTTTTGGGACAAGACAGACAAGAAGGATACTCTTGTAATAGCAACACACGGAATTGAAAAGAAAACACAAAAAACGCCGAAAAAAGAAATAATCAAAGCCGAAAGTTTAAGAAAGAAATACTTTAATGAAAAAAATTGACAAATTATAAAAATAACAAGAAAACTTTAACTCAAAGCCCATATAAGTAGCCATTCAAATTAAAAAAATTGAAATTATGAAAACAACAAGTTTAGACACATTAATAGACAAGCACATTGGAAAAATAGGCACCCCAAAAAGGGATAAATTTGAAAAAGAATTACGGCTTGATATTATTGGCCAGACAATAAAACAAGTAAGAAAAGAAAGAAATCTAACACAAGAGCAATTAGGAAAATTAGTTGGTGTCAAAAAAGCTCAAATTTCTAAAATTGAAAACAATCTTACTGATGCAAGATTTGAAACAATTCTTAAAGTGTTTAGAGCATTGAATGCCAAAATACATTTTAATGTTGAACTTCAAAATCAAAATATTGAACTAATATAAAAAATGCCAGTGCACAACAATATATATAGCGCATAGCGGGGTTCTACCCTACTTCAATGTTTAGGCGTATTTGCACCGGAAAATTCATAGAATTTTCCGGTGCAAATAAAAGATAGAAAAATTCTATGAATTTTCCTATCTTTGTTGCATAAGGCGAAGGATAGCGAACTTTAAGCCCGCTACGTCGCATATGCG
>JALWLE010000054.1 GCA_026996605.1 Flavobacteriales bacterium | reverse complement strand
GATTCATATACATTTTATCACCTTTTTTAATATCAAAGGCTTGATAAAACGCATCGACATTTCTCAAGGGTTGTACGGCACGGACTTGTCCGGGACTATGCGGGTCGGTCTTAATTTGTTTTTTCAGTGCTTCAGTACGCGACTTGGTGCGCCATATGGTTGCCCAAGACATAAAAAAGCGTTGTTCGGGGGTAAATCCTTGAATTTTATCGGGTTTTTGGTGGTCTTTGTAGTATAAGTTTAAAGCGGTAAGCGCGGCATTAACCCCACCCAAATCACCGATGTTTTCGCCGGATGTGAATTCGCCGTTGACAAATACGCCGGGTAAGACTTCGATTTTACTGTATTGATCGGCTAATTTTTTAACCAGTTTGTTAAACTGTTCAAAATCTTTTTTGGTCCACCAGTTTTCAAAATTGCCTTCGGCATTAAATTTAGCGCCTTGGTCATCAAATCCATGCGAAATTTCATGTCCAATAACAGCACCCATACCACCGTAATTAACGGCTTCATCTGCTTTATAATCGTAGAACGGTGCTTGCAAAATTGCAGCCGGAAAAACAATTTCGTTATAAGAAGGATTATAATAAGCATTGACTATTTGCGGTGCCATGCCCCATTCGGTTTTGTCCACCGGTTTATTCAGTTTAGAGATGTTATCATTAAAATGCCAACGACTCACTGATAAACTATTGTCAAAATATGTTCCGCCATTTTTAGGCGATTTTATGTTTAACTGACTATAATCTTTCCATTTATCGGGGTAGCCGATTTTAATTTGCAGACTTTCAACTTTATGTATGGCTTTTTTCTTGGTTTCATCACTCATCCAAGGTAATTTTTGAATACGTTCCTTATAAGCTTTTTGCAAGTACGTAATCATTTCTTTAGCTTTCTGTTTGGCTTCCGGCGGAAAATATTTTTTAACATAGATTTTTCCGACCGCTTCGCCAATACTCCAATTCACAGTCGATAAGGCACGTTCATCCAGTGGCTTGCGTTTGGGTTGTCCGTTTAAAGTTTTACCGTAAAATTCCCAGTTGGCATTGGATATGTCTGTTGATAATCTACCGGCGGCGCCACGGAATGTATTCCATGTAAGATAATCTTTGATAGCATCAACCGGTTGATTTTTAAATACTTGATTAAATTCTTTCATATATGCGGTTTGACTGACTACAAGGCTATCAACATGGATATTTAAAGCTTTTAAATAAGCTTTAATGTCAAAATCAGGCATCAATTTTTGTAAGTCATCAACTGACATCGGGTTATAAGTATTTTCCGGTTTGCGACGTTCTTCCTTGGTTAATTTGGCTTTGGCTAGTTCCGTTTCTATTTTTAGAATATTGTCCTGAGCCCGGGTTATTTCAGCATCGGATTTGCCCAAAAATTTCAACATTTTACCAATATGCGCTTTATATTGTTCTCTGATTTTTTTAGAATCTTTGTCGTCAGCTACATAATAATCACGTTCAGGCAAACCGGCACCTGCAGGATAGACATACAACACATTTTTGTTACTGTCTTTCATATCGGCATGTACACCCACACCAAAAAAGGCGGAACTCAAAACCGGTTCGTTTTCTTGCATAAATTCAGCCACATCCTGCTTGGTTTTAATCTTGTCGATTTGTTCCAAATAGGGTTTAAGGGGATTTAATCCTGCTTTGTTTCTGCTAAGCGTATCCATAATAGAAGCAAAATAATCTAAAGCTTTGCGTTCGTCGGATCCGGCTTTATATTGTTTATCTTTTTGCGCTTCTTTTAAGACTTTCAAAGTATTTTGATCGGTATTTTTTCGCAATTCGTCAAAACTACCCCAACGGCTACGATCTGCCGGAATTTCGGTTTGTTTCATCCATGTGCCATTGACATAATTGTAAAAATCATCTTGTGGTCTGACGCTTGTATCCATAAATTTTAAATTTAATCCGCGGGGGACTTTAGTAGCTTTCTTTTGAGATATGGTTTTCTGATTATATTTACAGGACGTTAATCCTAATAAAATCAGTAAGCCGAAAATATTTAAAGCTTTCATAAGTCATTTTTTTATATCAATGACAAATTTAAGTGTAAAATAAACGGGGTGGTGTTAAGGAATTGTTATAATTTTTGTAAGTGGGTGTTTAGCTTTATTTGCAATTTTTTCCAATTATAAAAGAACAAGAAAAGTTTAAATATAAAAAAGCCGTGATGTTTTTCATCACGACTTTTGATTCAAGGTGGTACCTCGCAGAATCGAACTGCGGACACAAGGATTTTCAGTCCTTTGCTCTACCAACTGAGCTAAGGTACCATTTGATATTTGAGTACTCGGGGCGGGACTTGAACCCGCACGGACATTACTGTCCATTGGATTTTAAGTCCAACGTGTCTACCAATTCCACCACCCGAGCCCGTTAGACTGTCAAAAAAAAAGAGCGAAAGACGGGATTCGAACCCGCGACATCCACCTTGGCAAGGTGGTGCTCTACCAGCTGAGCTACTTTCGCTTTTGCTTTGCGAGTGCAAATATAAAACCTTTTTGCATTCTAAAAAAATTTTTTGCTAAAAAAATACTTTTTTTTCACATTTTTTCATGTGTTTTTATAAGTGTCTGATTGACTTGAAATTAATTATTTTGATACCAATTGATGACTATTAGTTCGATAAAGAAATAATAAAGATTTTATTTCGTGCCGCTATTGCCGACCTGTTAGACGTCAGGACAATGACCTATATTCTCATTTCCTCAAGTTATAAGCAGAATAAAAGTCAGAAGTAGTAAACTAACATCAAAGCGCATAACAATCTATGAAGCATTTATAATACTCACTCCCTCATTTCCTCAAAATTTATATACAATCAAGTTATGCGTATGGTCATAAACCAGCAGATAATGTGCATCTTTACCGGATTGAAAATCTAAAACTTGATGTCCGATAATCGGGAAATTTGGCAAAAGCTCTCCGGTTTTATCAAAAGCATAAACCTTATTGTTGTCTGTATTGGCAATAAATATTACAATTTGATTGCCTGATTTATAAATGTGCGGACGACTGTAAGTACCCAGATCCAATTCTATAATTTTTTTATTAATCAGTAGTTTGTTGCCTGCCACGGCAGCTATGGTTCCGTACTTAATTTCAGATAGAATTCGGTTTGACAAATTTACCTTTCCGCTTTTTATTTTTCCTGATAAATCTATGGCAATAAGTTTATCTTTATCATCAATATTAACAAATTTTCGGTTAAAGATACCCCAATGATTGCGAGTAGTTTCCAATATTTTAGAAACTTTGATGCGTTCCTGTCCGCGCCGGTTGAGCAGATATAGTTTACCGTCGGTCTCGGTTATTTGTATAAAATCCCTATTGTCAATACGAAAATGTTGTGGGGGATAGGCAATATCTTTTTTGGTTTTAACTTTAAATCCTTTGACTTTTTGAGCTTTATTGTCAAATAATCTGAATTTGTTTGATTGCGTAATACCAAAACGATATTTTCTGTTGTGTTCATAATCAAATACACTGATACCTTGGGTGATTTTTTGCAAAAAATGTTTTGGAAATTCTTCAACATTACGTCCTAATCTGTCTATAACATACCAATGGTGTGGTGTAACAAAAGTGTATTGCAATTTATGATTACGAAACAGGTCAATTTGCCGGATTTTCCCGATAATATCTCCTTTTAATTCGGTTTGCCAAAGGGTTTTACCTTTTAAATCAATCAAATTCAAACGGCTTTTTTTGTCTTGGTAAATAATGTTGTAGGTTTTGGTTTTGTGATTAAATACCAGTTGCGGGTCGGTTTTAGGAAATTCGGATAAATCATAAGATAAAACTTGTTCGATGAGTGTTTGTCCTTTGTCAGCCATAAAAGATTTTAAAGCCAAATTGGTAAATACTGTTCCGGACTCAATCTTGAAAGTTTGAATTTTCATATAATTTTTATCCTTAATTTTCAATTTATTTTTAAACAATACCAAATGATAATCATCAGGAACTTCACCTTTAAGAGCTTGATAAGTTTTGCTTTGTGACAAAGTAGAGTGGTTTTGAATGTCATTTAATATTTTTTCGAGATAACTTTGTGAAGCGGTTATCAAAATATTATCATCGATAATTGTAAAAAAATTAGCGGAAACCGATGGTAAAATGTTTGAAAAATAACTATCAATCAATTTGTTATATGAAAATTTATAAACATCATAATTATTAATTGAGTTGATTTTTTCATATTCATCGATATTAATATCAGACAAATCACTCAATTTTAAAATTACTGCCTGATTGGCATTTTCTTTAAAAAATGCCAAAGCTTTTAAGCCGGAAAGCATTTTTCTTCCTTCAACGGCTTGTTGCGGAGCATAGATTTTATGTCTATTCAGATTATTAACAAATCGTTCAAAATCATCAAAACTCAATGTAACGGATTCATCCAAGGCGAAAGGTTCCAAATGACTAAAATCGTGTTGTACAGGTTGGACGGATGCAAAAATATCATTAATTATACCGATGCTATCTTTACTTAAACCAATGCCGGAAGCAATTTGTTTGTCGGTTTCTACCAAATCTAAAAATTGCCATATCCCTGTGTCTTGCCATTTTATTTTCAGCGAACTGTTAAAATACATATCGGTATTTAAGCGGTCGGTTAATACTATGATATTTAATGCCGCATTATTGTCTAAGCTGGCAAGCCCTTTTTTAAAAACCGGATTTTTAGCTAAGGCTCCGAATAATTTTTGGTCTCTGATGCAATTCTCGATAAACAATTTTTGATTGGAAATAAATTCAGTGCCGTTTAAAACAACTGTATAAAATGTCTTTTTTTTGAAAAGTGTTGAATAGATAGTATCTTGTTCATAAACAATGCTTTTACCATTGAAAAGACTATCTGTATCACGAATTTTTCCTACTGCGACAAAACCTTTTAGTTTTGAATTATTTTGCAAAATATTGATAAGATAAGGAGGGGTAAAACCGGCTTTTGATAAAAAAGATTTATCTGAAAAGGACAAATAAGAATCGATAATAACCGGATTTTGGGACAAAATAGCTTTAGGTTTATTGACTTTTATAGCATAGCTTGATTG
>JALWLE010000053.1 GCA_026996605.1 Flavobacteriales bacterium | reverse complement strand
CTACAATGATGATGGTGCCTATCTTATTATCAATTATTGCCAAAATGGAAGAGTTAAAAAGCAGTGAAGGTGTGCGACAAATGGAAAAAGGCTTGTTGTTAGGTATTGCTTATGCAGCGTCTATCGGTGGTATAGCCACACTGATTGGTACACCGCCAAACCTTTCATTTATCAGAATCTTTAAAATTTATTTTCCCGATGCACCGGATATATCTTTTGCGCAATGGCTGTTTTTTGCTTTTCCATTATCTGTTTTGCTTTTAATTTTATCTTTTAGCTACTTATATTTCGTATTTTTTAGAAAAGGTAAGGCTAATTTCAATATTGGTAAAGATCTCATTGGTAAAGAATACAGGTCTTTAGGAAAAATGCAGTACGAAGAACGTTGGGTTTTAGCATTATTTATTATTTTGGCTCTATTATGGTTGTTTAGACGCCCGATTCATTTAGGAAGTTTTATGATTCCGGGATGGTCTCAATTATTTACACATCCTAAATGGATAACCGATGGTAATGTGGCTATTTTTATCGGTATTTTATTGTTTTTAATTCCGGCAAAAAATCAAGAAAAATATAAATATTTAATGGATTGGTATACGGCTAAACGTATTCCTTGGAATATTATCTTACTTTTTGGTGGTGGCTTTGCCTTGGCATCCGGTTTTAAACAATCCGGATTATCGGAATTCATAGGGGAAAGTTTGACCGGATTAAAAGACATTCCACCTATTTTTATATTGCTGATTATCGTAACTACCATTACTTTTTTAACGGAATTAACTTCCAATACGGCTACGGTCGAAACATTTTTGCCCATATTGGCAGCTTTAGCAGTTGCGGTTAAAATCAATCCGCTGTTTTTAATGGTGCCTGCAACAATCGCCGCCTCCTTTGCCTTTATGTTGCCGGTAGCTACGCCTCCAAATGCTATTGTTTTCGGTAGTAAACGTTTAAACATTCAAGATATGGTCAAAACCGGCTTTTGGTTGAATATTATTGGTATTGTTGTTTTGACTTTAGTGTCATATTATTATATGACTTGGGTATTTGATATAGATTTGAGTCAGCTACCGGATTGGGTTAAATAAAAAAGTCGCCTATAAAAGACGACTTATAAAAATAACTAAAATTATTTGTTAGTTGAAGAAATAACCAACACCAAATTTAATAGCACTTGATTTAATATTACTATCAGTAGTACCTGTCAGTAGTTCGCTTGTGCCAATAAAGTATCTGAAATCAAAGAATAATCCGTTCTCCATTTTATAACTGCCTCCTAAATTAATACCTGATTCATTTGAATTAAAATTCTCTTTTACATCATTAACGTCTGTTTCTGTTTCGCCATTGTAGGTGACTTCTGTAGTGCTTTGAGCTGAGGACAAAAAACCAATTTGGGTACCAAAATTCAAACTGATATTTTCATTGACATAATATTTGAACATTATTGGTAATTGGATATAAGATGTAGAAATGGTACTTTTAAATTTGAAATCGCCATCTTTATCTTCCCAAACATTTCCTGAAGTAGCATAATTTAATTCTGGAGCGATTGCAAAGTTGTCAGATACCATAAACTCAGCAAAAAAACCAAGTTCAAAATTAGTTTTACCTTTAGAGATATCATTGAAGTCAGAAGCATCATCACCTGATGCAGTGAAATTTGTAAAATTACCGGCTGCTCTTGCACCAAAATGAATGTCTTGGGCTTGTAAGGTCATCATTCCTAAAAAAAGGATCGTAAAAAGTAATGTTTTTTTCATTTTTATATTATTTTTTGTTTTGCCTACTTCAATGTTTAGAGTCCTTGTTCGGCTTATTCCGGACATTTTAATACAAAAATAAATATCTACGATACTTGTACAAACTAATAGTGAAAATTTGGTAAGTTTCAATGATATGTAATAATTTTTCGAGGATAAAATCTTTAAAACACAAAATACCCGACTGAAAAGTTGATACCACTCATATGCCATTGACCGTTGCCTTGATCGTGGTCAATGTAACCTAAAGTCGTATAAAACCCGGCTTGCAAAAAGATTCTATTATCAAATTGATAGGACATCCCAATAGTCATAGCTGTTAATACCGGTTTAAAATCTTTGGTTAAATCTTCATTAGTAATTTCTTTATTTGCGCCAACAATGTGTGTCGTTTCAGCTTTAGATGAAGTTAAAAGATAAATTTGCGGACCGACAAAAAAATGTAATTTTTCAGACAATAAATATTTACCCAATATAGGGACTTGGATATAGTAGGTATGATAAGTTCTTTCATAAGACGACAAGTCCGTCCCTAGAAAAAAACTGTCACCCAAATCAGTATAAACAAGTCCGGTAGAAGCCCCGAATTTATCATTAAAAATTACTTCTGCTTTGACCCCACCTTCAAAATTAGTTTGACCTCTGCTATAGATGCGCCATGTATCAAGTTTATAATTTTTTAAGTTATATGAATTATAATTTAACCCCAAACGAAAACCAACATGAAAATCTTGGGCAAAAAATGTATTGCTCATTAAAAACAATAGTAAAAATAAAAAGAATTTTTTCATCTTATAAAGTTATTAATTAAAAAAATAAATTATAATATTTCTAAACCACCTAAGATTTGATATAAAATTAAACAACAGGCACTAAATAGTGCCTGTTGTTTAAGATTAAAAAAATAATTTTTATCGATATAAAGGTAAAGCTTCATTAACATCAACCATCCCGGGAAAATTATCATTAGCATCTTTTTCATTTTGCGGATAAATAAAACGCAAAGGTTGTCCGGAATATAAAGGACCGTTAGCATCATAATGCAACTTCATATATTCAGGAACCATAGGATCGTTAAAACTTCTGGCAAAATCAATAAACGACTCATAGTCTCCGATAAAGAAAATGTACCGCTCTTCAAAGATTTCTCTAAAGAAGGCTTTAACCGGGTCAATATTGTCTTGGTTTTCTATACCTCCTGCATCGAAATCAGTTAAATCATAAGGGTCATATTTTATATTATTCGGATCTTTATATCCTCCCATATATTCTCCTGCCAAAAGCAAGCTTCTATAGGTATTATAGTGTGTTAGAGCATTATTAATACCGGTAGAATTTGGATTCAAACGCAATTCAGCTTCTGTGGCAATCAAAAGCATTTCACCATAAGTCACCATAGGCATATCGCCAAAAAATTTACCTGTACCCTCTGCTCCACTGGCAGCATTTAAGCCATCACCGGCATAATTGTACTTAATCCGAATATCATAAGTTTTTGTATTGTTTCTACTATTACTACTATTATTATTTAATAAATCTTTGGCATACGCATCTTTAGCATCTAGATATCCTGATCTTTGTTCTAAAAATTGCTTTGTCGGATTCCATTTAGAAAAGGGTGTATCGTCATTACTATCATATTTGGCGTACAAATCATCAGACACATCAGAAGGTCCTTGAAGTGCTTCTGCCAAAGCTAAATCATAATGTTGTTTACGATGTAAATAAAACCGAGCTTTTAAACCATGAGCTATTTTTACCCATTTATTGGTATTACCTGCAAAATATATATCTCGTTCAGGTTCAATTTGTCCAATACCGGAATTTAGATCAGCTATTGCCTCATCAAGTAAAATTTGTACTTGATCTAATACATCAGCTTGACTATCGTAAACAGGATCCGGATAAAGTTCGTACTGGTTTAGTTGTGAAAAAGGCACGTCTCCCCATAAAGAAGCAGCTTCACCGCCTGCCCATGCCTTATATAATTTACCCAAACCTCGTAATACAATATTACCGTCGATATCGGCTTGTTTTTCAACGATATCAGCGTGTGACATTGCCAAATAGACTTCATTCCAAGGACCGTTAAAATCACTACCAGAAGCTTTATTCCAATCATCAAGCGTAACATATTGTCTATCTTGTCCTGTAGCTTGATTCATCCACATCATAGCTATACGTAAACCATCAGCTTTATGAAAAAACTGGTTTTCGAGCATGACTGCCGTCAACTCTTGATCAACAACAGTATATCCGATACCGTTCGGATCTTTCTCATAGCCCTCAACGAATTTTTCACATGAAGAAAAAAGTCCGATGATAGCAAATATTAAAATTAATTTATTATAATTTTTCATATTGTTTTAGATTTAAAATGTAATAGTTGTTCTAAAGATAATTGATTTGGTCGTCGGGTGATTAAAATACTGCAATCCCCTACCTCTACTGGAACCGGATAAATTACTTTCCGGATCAATACTCCAACTTTTATCTTTTGTCCATAAGTATAAATTTCTTCCGGTCACCCCGAAATAAACTGATTTAATCTTACTCATACCAAAGGCTTTCCCTTTAAAGGTATAACCGGCAGTAACTTCACGTAATTTAATCCAAGTGGCATCTCTAAAAAACTGGGTTCCAACAGGACCAAAGCCACCACCTAAACCGGTGTACCATGTCTCATCCAATAATACATCACCTGCCCCAAAATCTTGTACATTTCCTCTAACAGTGTATGTACCATCACCATTATCAACTCCGGAAATTTGATTCGAAAATACTAAAGACTGAACTGTTTCACCTCTTGAATTAACGATGCTGCCATCAACTGTAACTTCATTGGCTGTTTCAAGAGTTCTACCGAAGTAAGTTAAAGCACCATAAGTTCCATACCAAGACTGTCCTCCAAAAGACCCATCGGCTAATACTCTTAAGCTAAAGTTTTTATAATTAAAGTTGGTATAAACACTGGCTTTAAAATCCGGATTAGGGTCTCCGGCATAAATTTTTTCTCCGGCTTGTGGAAAACCATTGTCATCTAATACTAAATTACCACTATCATCTCTTTTAAAATCACCGGAACGCAAAATACCATATCCATAGCCTTCCGCTACACCGGAAGATGTGGAAATAAAGCCATCTAATCCTATGTAATCACTACCTTTTAACTTGGTCACCGTATTTTTATTATTAGAAAAAGTTCCTCCTAAAGTTAAGCCCAAATCTTTTTTATTGATTATTTTGTAGCTGGCTTCCACTTCCAATCCTTTATTGGTCATTTCAGCCACATTACCCCATCTATATAAATAACCGGTAGCTGCCGGAATCTTTTCATATAAAATTAAATCTGTCGATTTACTATCATAATATGAAACATTTAAACTTAATCTATGGTCAAACATTTTAACATCAGCCCCTACTTCAAATTCAGTGGTTATTTCCGGTTGAATATCAGCATTTCCTTTAAGATAACTACGCCAAAAAGCTCCACCGTAGTTAGATGCCATCCAAAAAGAACCGTAACCATCTCCATCAGATGCTGCAATATAATAAGTATCAAGAAGATATGAACCGGGTTCGTTACCAACCTTAGACCAACTGCCTCGTAGTGTTATTTGGTTTAACAAATCACTATCTTGTTTTTTAAAATACTCCAGATTATGTACATCAAAAGCTAATGATACAGAAGGGTAAGCAATTAACCCATAATAAGCGGATGAACGTTCCACTCGACCGGTAAAAGTGGTATATAATAAATCTTTATAAGAAAATGTAGCTGTCCCATAACCTGAATTTTTTCTTTTAACAGACGAACCAAAACCCGGATATTTTTTTTCATTAACTGCATTACTCGGATTAGGAACATCCGTTGGTAAAATAAAATCATAATAATAAGCAGAGTTATAATCAGATTCATTATGAAAAACATTAAACCCTAATAAAATATCTGCTGTAATGTCATCACTTACCTGAGTATTGATTTGGGCAATTAAATCACCACTAATTTGCAAATAAGAATAGATATAGGTAGAATAACTTCCCGTAACGGCATCTGCACTATTAACCGGCATATACTCATCGGCTTTTTCATTGGCATAGTCCACACCGGCTTTAGCCGTTAGCCGCAACCACCCAAGTGTTTGGTGACTAAAGTTAGTACCGGTGATAATATGATTGGTATAATAAGGATTTTTTTGTTTATAAACCGTAAATAGGGGATTATTATATCCGGCACTTTGTGCTAAATATCCCCTTCCTTTATATGGCGTTCCAACAGGTTGTCTATAGCTTCTATGACTATATTTTGTGACAACACCATTGTCATGTCGTTCACCAAAATAACCGGAATTGTCAAAATCAGCCGGTGTTCTGTAAAGCCCTAATAACAAACCGGATAAGTTAGACCCCTTTTGAATGGCATTTTGTTTGGTATTGGAATATTGTACATTGGTTTTAATAGTCAATTTTTTATTAGGGTTCATAATAGAGTTATAATTCAAGCCGATTTTTTTATAATAACTCTGTGCAAAAATACCGGTTTGGTCTAAATGGTTAAAACCCAAAAAATAACGGGCTTTTTCAGTAGCCGTTGAAACTTGTACGGAATTTCTTAAGGTGTTACCGGTACCTATTACAGCGTCATAATTCTTCTTATTGTAAGTTTCTTTTGAATTCTTTTGATAAACAAGTTCCCATTTTTTTCCATCTTGATCCAAAAAATAATAATTTGGATCTGTTCCATCTGCAGCACCGGATCTATCAGCAATTTTATCACCCCAAGAACCGCTTTCTTTAAACCAGTTACCGGGGTAAACTTGTTTTCCGTTTTTTCCTTGACCATATTTATCCTGTAAAGGGAATTTAGTTAATGAATTATCAAAACTAAAGGAGCTGGATATCGTCACATTAAATTGTCCTTTTTTGGCTTTTTTACCTTTTTTGGTGGTAATTAAAATTACCCCATTGGCACCTTTAGACCCCCAGATAGCAGCCGCAGAACCACCTTTTAAGATTTTGATGCTTTCAATATTATTCGGGTCAATATCTGCAATTTTGGAAGGGCGTTCTACACCGGCAACGCCACTACCGTAAATATCATCAACAATAGGAATACCATCTACCACAAATAAAGGCTTGTTACTTAACAAGATAGATTTAGGACCACGAATGGTAATGTTGGTAGAAGCGCCCGGGTCTCCGGATGCCAAATTAATATTAACTCCGGATACTTTTCCGGACAAGGCAGCTACAGGATCACTTTCACCTGAAGATACCAATGTCTTGGCTTTAACATTGGAAATAGCAATAGCTTTTTGACTAGCCTTTTTAACCTCAACACCTAAGGCATTAATCGTTACAGCCTTCAGCATTTCTTTTTCTTCCTGTAAAACTACATTGATAACACTATTGTCTCCAACTTTTTTTGAAACGGTTTTATAACCCAAGAAGCTGAAAACCAAGGTTTGTCCGGGTTCCGCTTTAATAGAGTATTTTCCATCAAAATCAGTTGAAGCACCAATATCTGTGCCTTTTACCGTGACATTAACACCGGGGAGCGGATCACCGGTACCGGCTTCTTTGACTACACCGGTAATTGTTTTGGTTTGTGCAAAACCTACTTGCACAATCAACGTTAGTAGAAACGTTAAGAGTAAATAGTACTTTTTTCTCATTATATATTAGATTTTCATGTTTGTCAAATGCAAATATGCTAATAAAAAGTTAATAATCATAATTTTTATACACTTATTAAAAAATTTATTATCAAACTTGGTTATTTTGTCTTTTATTCAAAATTTTAAGATTATATTAATGATAATTTAATGACGTTTATAGAGAATTATAACATTAATCAATATTTATAAAAATAAAGAAATATTTTAATCTTAAAAAATCAGTAAAGTAAGTTTTTTTTTTAAAATACTAATAAAACTATGTGTAGAAAAATAACTCAAATAAATTCTTTTCATTACAGAACGGATAGCACCGTCACCAATGTCATTGGATACCAAGTACTAAATAACCAATAGATTACACCCGCGCACATCCGAATGATCAAAGCGCCCGAGTATTTCAAATTGCTGGTCATTGTATTGTTTGCCCAAATCTTGGGTAGCTATAAAAGCGCAAGAATGGATATTTGCCAAGTCAATAATATTGATACCACCGGTTTTGCCTTTCGGTACATAAGTCAAAGGATCTTCGGTATCTCTAATCATAATTTTTTGCCAAGGCGGTGTTTCAAAAATACCGTTTCCTTTTGAATAAGATTGACTTAACAGTTCGGTCATACCGTATTCTGAATGAATAATATCTACCCCGAAACCGGCTTTTAAGTGTGTATGTAGTTCTTTGCGAAGCATTTCTTTACGACGCCCTTTCATGCCGCCGGTTTCCATCACAATGGTATGTTTTAAATGGAATTTATGCTTTTGAATCAAGTCTAATAAAGCATACGACACGCCAATCAGCAAAACCGGTTCTGCTTGGGCATCTAAACGATTGATAAGCTTTGGTAAATTTTCGTCGTTTAAATAAAATCCACTGTTCGGTTTTCCGGAAAGTTGTATCAACTTATCAACCATATAAACCAATGACGAATGTCCTTGTGCGATATATGACGGCAGCAATGCCAAAATAGTATAATTGGCAATGTCCCCATAAAAATATTGAAACCCGCGCGTAAAACTCTCTTGGTAAAGTTTTAAATCTTTGACATAATGTTTGCTGCGTTGCATACCGGTCGTGCCGCTACTCATAAAAACCGTTTCAAAAGGCTGCGGACTACTGACCACTTGATAGGTTTTAAAAAATTCGATAGGCAAAAAAGGGATGTCCGGCAATCGGTCGATTTGATTAATGTCTGTATGCAGATATTTTAAAAACGTCTTGTAAACCGGATTGTTACGAGCTTGATAGCGGAATAAGTCCAAAGCTGTTTTTTCAAAATCCCGTTCGTTTTGTATGTCAAAAACAGGAAATTTATTTAACATCGACCGTATCTTTTGGGCTGATTATTTTTTGCAACATCGGATCGTCTTGTATCAAAATTTGATAATACACATTGGTACCGTAAAGGTCTCTTGCCAAAAGTGCTTTCATTAAACGCTTCAAATGCGATTTGTTCTTTTTGGTATTTAATCTGTGTTTGGTACGCCGGTTGTGTGTATGTTTGGCTTTAAAGCTTTGGTATAAGTCATCGGCTATTTGTTGGTCGGCAATGAATTCTTCCGGTGTATAATGTTGCAAACTATCTAAATGCTTGTCTAAATAATCGGTGATAAAATCCGATAGATAACGGTTCAAATAAGCATATTTCAAAATATAATCATCATACTTAAGCGGCACAAAAACATCGGGCATGATACCACCACCGCCATACACTATTTTACCTTTTGGGGTCGTAAATTTTAAGGAATCTACAATAGGAATGCTGTCTTTATAATATAATTCGCCATTATATTGCCGGTTTTTAAAATCTTGTTCATATTCGCGTTTATGCCCTTTTTTATATGGCCGTTGAATGGAACGTCCCGTCGGGGTATAATATCTGGCTGTCGTGAGCCGGACCTTAGAACCGTCACTCAAAGAAATTTCACGCTGCACCAAACCTTTGCCGTAGGACCGTCTGCCTACAACCGTTGCTTTATCATTGTCTTGCAACGCACCCGTAACAATTTCGCTGGCAGAAGCGGAATTTTCGTTGATTAGCACATACACTTGTCCGTTTTCAAAATCACCACGCGCCGTTGCCATAACTTTTTTAACATGACCTTTTTGGTCTTTGGTAAAGAAAATCAGTTTGCCGTTGGGTAAAAATTCATCGGCGATTAAATCGGCTTGTTTAAGCAGTCCGCCGGTATTATCTCGCAAATCCAAAATTAAAGCAGTCATGCCTTTGGCTTTTAATTCTTTAATGGCTTTGTAAAATTCATCATAAGTATTGTCGGCAAAAGTGCTGATTTTTATAAAACCTAAACTGTCATTGAGCATAAAATGTGCCGGCACACTGACCAACGGAATTGTATTACGAATGATTTTCAATTTAAAAATACTATCCGACGACTTTCGATAGACCGTTAATGTAACAGGGGTGCCTGCATGTCCTTTTATTTTTTTTGAAATTTGATTGATGTCAACATGCCTGCCATAAACAGTATCCTTATCAACCATTAAAATACGGTCCATAGCTTTTAAACCCGCTTTTTGTGCCGGACTGTTTTCCAAAGGTCTAATGACTGTAAATGTATCACGATATTGTTGAAACAACACACCGATTCCGGTAAAACTGCCTTCGAGTTCTTCATCGGCTTCTTCGACTTCTTTTTTAGGAATATAAACGGAATGCGGGTCTAAATTTTTTAAAATATCTTGAATAACGACATCGACTATACTGTCTGTTTGTACCGTATCAACATATTCTTCATCGATATAACGTAGCAAGTTGTAGATTTTGTCTTTCTTACTTCCGCTTAAACTCATTTCGGTTTGATGATCAAAATTCAACATTTGACCGATACTTATACCAAAGACTACTGCTATACCGACAAGTAAAATATAAAGTGCTTTTTGCTTATTGCTCATCTTCCTTATTGATTTGAATCACTTTTACCCCTGCTTTTTTTAAAAATTCCAGTCCGGTAGTGTCATTATAAGCTTCTGTATAAAATACTTTTTTGATGCCGGCTTGATAAATCAATTTACTACATTCTTTACAAGGTGACAAGGTTACGTATAAACTGGCACCTTCACTGTTTTGAGTCGATGCCGCTACTTTGGAAATAGCATTGGCTTCGGCATGCAGCACATGCCATTTGGTCAAGCCCTGTTCATCTTCACAAATATTTTCAAAACCACTGGGCGTACCGTTATAACCATCGGAAATAATACGACGGTCTTTAACAATCAATGCGCCCACTTTTTTGCGTTTGCAATAGGACAATTTTGCCCATTCGTGAGCCATTTTCATATAAGCAATATCATGTTTAGTGGGTTTTTCTTCCGGCATTTTATATAGAATGTTTTAAAATACAAAATTACGATTTTTTTTTCATTGATATGCCTGTATTGCTGCAATTATCAAAGACTTAGCCTTTGACAACAAAAAAGTTGCGTCTTACAGTATCGAGACCGATAAAGTTTTATGACAAATGTCATATTAGCCTGATTTTCAAGGATTGTTAATAAAAAAATCGCAAAATTTTTGTCTATTTCAGTTTGTTTTTTAACAAAAAAGTATATTTTTGACCCATTAAAAAACAATTAATCAAAAATCAAATTCTAATGAAAAATAAATATCAAGACAAGATTGATCGTTTTATGGATTATGCCAAAATGCGTAATGCTAACGAACCGGAATTTTTGCAAGCTGTTAAAGAAGTAGCAGAAGCGGTGATTCCTTATATCGAAGAAAATCCTAAATATCAAGGCAAAAAATTATTGGAAAGAATGATTGAACCCGAACGAACCATTTCATTTAGAGTGCCTTGGGTGGATGATAAAGGTGAAATTCAAGTCAATCGCGGTTATCGTATCCAATTTAATTCGGCTATCGGACCATACAAAGGCGGTTTGCGTTTTCACCCGACCGTTAATCAAAGTATTTTGAAGTTCTTGGGTTTTGAGCAAATTTTCAAAAATGCTTTAACCACTTTACCTATGGGTGGCGGCAAAGGTGGTTCCGACTTTAACCCTAAAGGTAAATCTGATGCCGAAGTGATGCGTTTTGCACAAGCCTTTATGAGCGAATTATACCGTCATATCGGACCAAATATCGATGTGCCTGCAGGCGATATCGGCGTTGGTGGACGTGAAATCGGTTATTTATTCGGTCAATATAAAAAATTAACCAAAGAGTTTTCCGGTGTTCTTACAGGAAAAGGCTTATCATTCGGCGGTTCGTTAATCCGTCCGGAAGCTACCGGTTTCGGTGTGGTATATTTTGCCGAGCAAATGCTCAAAGATAAAGGCATGGACATTAAAGGTAAAGTTGTAGCCGTTTCCGGTTTTGGCAACGTGGCTTGGGGTGCTATTACCAAAGCCAACCAATTGGGCGCCAAAGTTGTGACTATTTCCGGTCCTGACGGTTATATCTACGACCCCGAAGGTATTTCCGGTAAAAAAATAGATTACTTATTGCGTTTAAGAGCAACTAACAACGATGTAGTTGCCCCTTATGCAGAGCAATTCCCCGAAGCTACTTTCTATCCGGGTAAAAAACCTTGGGAACAAAAAGTAGATATTGCCATGCCTTGTGCCACCCAAAACGAGCTGCAAAAAGAAGATGCCGAAAACTTAATTAAAAACGGTGTGATAGCCGTAGTCGAAGGAGCCAATATGCCATCGACTCCCGATGCTATCAAAATCTTTAAAGAAGCTAAAATTTTGTATTCTCCGGGTAAAGCTTCTAACGCCGGAGGGGTTGCCGTTTCCGGTTTGGAAATGAGTCAAAACTCTATGCGTTACAATTGGACAGCCGAAGAAGTAGATGCCAAATTGAAAGAAATTATGAAAAATATTCACAACAATGCCGTTAAATATGGAAAGCAACCCGACGGCTGGGTTGACTATGAAAAAGGTGCCAATATTGCCGGCTTTGTCAAAGTTGCCGATGCTATGTTAGCCCAAGGTGTTGTTTAATTTAACTAATTGAGAATTATTACATAAAAAAGCTATCCGATCGGATAGCTTTTTTATGTTAAATAAATTTCACGATTTATTTATTTTCCCAATACTGTGGTTTTGTTTGCGAATTCTTTTGTTCCCAATATTGATGTGTAACCGCTTTACCGTCTTTGGTAAAGAGTTTGCGTTCGTAAACCCATATAGTCGGATTAAAAACCATATCGGTTACACCCACATCATACAAGGTCGGATCATCTTCATTCTTCTTTTTCTTTTCAGCTACCAAAACTTCAAAGCCGTTATACTCTAACAAATCTTTTAAAAATTCCATTCTTTCGGCAGTTGCACCTTTTTCTACAAAGGTTACACGTGTGCCGTTTATGTCTCCAAATTGATGTTTTCCTGCTAATGCCATTTTCTATTGTTTATCTGGTTATGTGTTTATCTGGTTATTTGATGATATTGGTTAACCGGTTAATTAACGGTTGGATTGTCATTTCGAACGCAACGAAAATTTTAATTTTCATTGTATATCAGACGCATGGTAGCGTCTATGTATATTAGACGCACGGCAGCGCGTCTCTACTAAAAAATATTACTAATTCCTGAAATAAACTCAAACACACCACTATACAAGCCCAATACCAATAAACCAATCATGGTGATAATAAATGCCAAACGACTGTAATTGTCACTCTTGAAAAAGGGTATCGGGTGATCGCTGACGCGTAAAAATGCGGCTCTTACCGGTAACAAATAATAGTATAAGGACACTGTAACGTTTAATACAGCGATAAAAATCAACACATAATAACCCTTACTTGCCGCTGCGGCATACAAGAAAAATTTGGCAAAGAAACCGGCTACCGGCGGAATACCGGCTAACGAAAACAAGGCAATCATCAAGACCAAACTCAATTTCGGATTGGTGCGATACAATCCATTGTAATCATCGATATTTTCTTTGCCGGTTTTGAGTGAAATCACATGAACCACACCGAAAGCCGCTACGTTTGAAAAGATGTATATCAATAAGAAGTAAATTATGGCTTTTACCCCTAATTCATTATTAGACAACATCGCCAACAAGATAAATCCGGCTTGTGCGATAGATGAAAAAGCCAAAAACCGTTTCATATTTTGTTGTCGTAAGGCAAACAAGTTACCGACCACCATGGTCAAAATAGCTGTGCCGTACATAATCCAATTCCATTCTTTTTGAAATGCCGTAAAGGTTACAAATAACAAGGTCATCAACACATAAACTGCACCGCCTTTGGAAATAACGGACAGGTAATTGGAAATAACCGTAGGCGCCCCTTCGTAAACATCGGCAGCCCAGAAATGGAACGGCACTAATGATATTTTAAACCCAATTCCGATAAAAATCATAATCAACCCAATGATTTCCAGTAAAGGTAACTGCAAAGCATTTTTAATTACATCAAAGTTGATACTGCCCGCCGTCGCGTAAACCAACGACACCCCAAACAACAAAATAGCTGATGAAATAGATGCCAATAAGATATATTTGACCCCGGCTTCAACCGAACGGTGATTCCAAAATTCGAATGCCGTTAAGGCAATAATAGGCATGGTTGACAATTCCAATCCTATATAAAACATCAAAAAATCGCCGGCTGACATCATAAAATTCAGTCCGAGTAAAGATGAAAATATCAAGATGAAAAATTCCGCTGTAAAATCATAGGGCAATAATTTTTCTTTCAACCAATTGACCGATTGTAACAAAATTATAAACACGCCAAAAGCTAAAATAGCTTTAAAATAATGCACCAACGGATAGGTTTTATAAGAACTACCGAACAACGCACCGGTATCGTTTGGTAAGAATGCCGAAATGGTATAGGCACCGAATAAAATCAAAGCCAGTTGGATGATATATTTTTTATTTTTTGCGGACAAAAGGACTTCGGCTATCAACAGCAACATTATTACCGCTGTTAAAAACCATTCATCTCTCATTAACATTAAGCTATCTAAATTCATAAACGTATATTTTTCTGATGAACCCGTAGTTCAAATCAATCGTTATTTAATTAAAGGTTGAATAAAATTATTGACACTGTCTTCTATGAATTGTAACCACCAAAACGGTAGTGTTCCAATCAAAGTGATGAATAATACCAAGATGGCAATGGCGGTTTTTTCATACCAAAATGCCTTTGGCAAACCTGTATAAACTTTGGTCGTCGGACCGAAAATCATACGACCGGTCAGGCGCAACATATAAACTGCCGTTACAACGATAGAAGTTACGGCAAAAACAGTGAGTGCTTGTTTATACAAATCTTGATTTAAGAAACCACCGACAAAAATATTCATTTCCGCTACAAACCCACTAAATCCGGGTAAACCGAGATTTGCCAGTGCCGCAACAACGTAAGCGACACTCAAAAGTGGTACAATTCGCATCATACCTTGCATTTTAGTAATATCTCTAACATGCGTTCTACCGTAAATCATCCCGATTAAAGCAAAGAATAAAGCCGTAATAAAGCCGTGTGACAGGGATTGTAACATCGCCCCGTTCCAAGCGGTTTTGTTAATCATCAATAAGGCAAACAACACCAAACCCAAGTGACTAACGGACGAATAAGCATTGATATATTTTAAGTCAGTTTGTTGGATAGCTGACAAAGCCCCGTAGGTTACTCCGGTTACAGCAAGAATTAAGAAAAAGTCTTGCCAAAACAAAGCGCCTTCGGGCATCAAAAACATGGCAAAACGGAAAATACCGTAACCGCCGAGTTTCATCAACACGCCGGCGTGTAACATAGACACGGCAGTTGGTGCCGAAGCGTGACCATCAGGCGACCAAGTGTGGAACGGAAATAAAGCCCCAATGGTACCAAAGCCGATAAATGCCAACGGATAAAAGATTTTTTGCCAGTCGTAGGGCATCTCTCTTTGTGCCAATTCCAAAATATCAAAAGTCGGTGCTTGTCCGCCGACAGAGCTGGTAAAGTAAATACCCAACAAGGCAACCAACAATAAAGCGGAAGCACCCATCAACATCAGGGTCAGTTTCATAGCGGCATATTCACGCGGTCCACTTCCCCAAATTCCAATGAGCAAATACATCGGGATAACAGCTATTTCATAAAAAACGAACATGGTAAACAAATCTAAGGAAATGAAGAAACCATAAACACCGGTTGCCAAAACAATCAAGGAAATGAAAAATTCTTTGGATAAGGGTTGAATTTTCCAAGAGACAAAAATACCGGCAATCACGATTAAGGTCGTCAATAAAATCATCAAGACCGATACGCCGTCCACACCGATATGGTAGTGGGCATTAAATTCGGCAAACCAAGGAATATTTTTTTGAAATAACATGATAGATTGGTCGCCGGCTTCACGAGCGTTTAAATACTTGACAATTAAGTTAACCGACATGATTAACTGCATCAGCATTCCGGCTAAGGCAACCATACGCGCTTGCTTTAAATTTTTGGTAAACAGCACCATAGCAAGCACAATCACTACCGGAACAACGACAAATAAGCTTAATATATCCATTTTAATTTTTTTATCTTATTAATTTGATTTTATCTAAAATATACAATGAGCATCACTATGGCTATCACACCTGATACGAAATACATAGCATAATCTTGCATACGTCCGGTTTGAATGAATCTGATTTTTTCCGCAGTTTTTTCAACCGTTACACCAAGCAAATTCATAAAGCCATCAATAACATTACGGTCAAACCAAGCAATGGGTTTGGATATTTTATCAAAAATAATTTTATGTGTGATGAAAATATACAATTCGTCAAAATAGAATTTGTTTTTTGCCCATTTGTAACCGTTACCCATAGACGTAGCTACTTTTTGCGGATAAGCGGTTTCTTTGTAATACATCAAATAAGCAATACCGATACCGGATGCCGCCATTAAGATGGAAGCAATCACTAATGGGTCGCCCCAGTGAATATGACTGTGAAAAATTTTATGGTCGGCAGATACAAAAGTGCTAAACGGAATAAATCCGGATACAACAGTCATCACTGCCAAAAATACCATTGCAATCAACATTGTTTTAGGAGCTTCGTGTGGTTTATGGTCGCCGTAATCGGTTTGTTTGTTAAAAAATATTCTGAAATATAAGCGGAACATATAAAAAGCCGTCATACCGGCAACCAAAAAGCCGATGAACCAAATAAATTTATTATATTCAAAAGCAGCCGTCAAAATTTCGTCTTTACTGAAAAATCCGGCAAATGGCGGAATACCTGAAATTGCTAATGCTGCAATCAAAAAGACGATACTGGATACCGGCATATATTTATGCAAACCACCCATATCTTTCATAAAATTACTGTGGACAGCATGGATAATAGCACCGGCGGTCAAGAACAACAGGGCTTTAAACATAGCATGCGTAAACAAGTGAAACATTCCTGCCATATAACCCAAACCTTCGTGTCCTTCAAAACCCGAAACCCCAAGCGCCAACATCATATAACCTATTTGTGACATGGTTGAAAATGCTAAAACCCGTTTGATATCTTCTTGCGTCAAGGCGATAATGGCAGCAAACAATGCCGAAAACGCTCCGACCACAGCAACCACCTGCAAAGCGGTTCCCCCTTCAATATGATAATATAACGGAAAGAGCCGTGCTACCAAATAGACTCCTGCTACAACCATAGTAGCGGCGTGAATCAAAGCCGAAACAGGTGTCGGTCCTTCCATAGCATCCGGCAACCAAATATGTAAGGGGAACATTGCCGATTTACCCATACCACCAATATAAACTAATATCAATGCCCAAGTAAACAAGGACAATCCCATAAAGCTGAAAATCTGATGATTGACTATCCAAGCTTGAATCGTTTCATAAGTAGAAGGACTGTTTAAAGTTTCAAAATCAAAACTTTGTCCGAAATAGCCGACCATCAATATACCGATTAAGAAAAACATATCGGCAAAACGCGTTACGATGAATGCCTTTTTACTGGCGGCAACAGCCGAAGGTTTTTCAAAATAAAATCCGATGAGTAAGAAAGATGACACCCCTACCAATTCCCAAAAAATGTAAATCATAAACAAATTGGACGATAAGACCAAACCCAACATTGAGAATGTAAACAAGGATAAATAAGCATAAAAACGACTAAATCCGGTATCACTGTGCATATATCCCAGTGAGTAAATATGTACCATCAACGAAACGGTCGAGACCACTATCAACATCATTACAGAGATGGGATCTATCAAAATACCCAAATCAATGGCTAATTTGTCGGTAAAATGCACCCAAGCTTCTTTAATCATGACTTTGTAGGGTTCATATTTACCATTAACCAAACCGACTTCAAAAAAATATTTGTAAGCCGTATAAAGCGATAGACCAAATACACTCAACAAACCGGCGGTTCCTATGTATCCCGATACGGGTTCTTTGATTTTTTTAGCGGTAAAACCCAAAAATAAGAAAGCCAGTAAAGGAATTAACGGAATAAGATATATATAACTAAATGCGTTCATCGTAATGTTTTTTAATATTTTAATTCTTCAACTTCTTTAACATCGATAGTCGTCGTTAAGCGATATAAGTGTAAAATAATGGCTAGTGCTAATGCTGTTTCGGCAGCTGCCAAAGCAATGATAAACAACGAAAATACTTGCCCCTGCAACACTGCCGGCGATAAATATTTGTTGATTGCCACAAAATTAATCGCTTCTGCGTTGACCATTAATTCCAACGACATCAACATCGCAATCAAATTGGTGCGGGTCAAAAAACCATAAATTCCGATAAAAAACAGAATCGTGGTTAATGACATAATTTCAAATAAACTGACACCTTCTATCATAATCTAATTTTTTTCTTGATTAACTAATTTTTTTGCTTTGGCTATGACAATAGCCCCGATCATTGCCGCTAACAAAAGGATAGAAATAACTTCAAAAGGCAATACAAATCCACCGGCTTCATAAGTCAGCAATTTACTACCGATTTGTTCTACGGTGGTTACGGTGGCTTCTTTGGTAGCGGCAATACCTTGATAAGAATAAATGGCATAAATTGCCAAAGCAGCTGTTCCAATAGTAACAACAACCGGTAATATTTTTCTTTTATTACTGATACTGCGCATCGGTTCACCTATTTTGTCCGTCATCATCACGGCATAGATAAACAGCACCATAATACCACCGGCATAAACAGATAGTTGGACAGCACCCATAAAATTGTATTCCAACATAAAATACAAGCCCGAAACGGCAATCAATACGAACAATAGATACATCGTAGCTCTATACAGTTTACTGCTTGTAACACTCAACACGGCAAAACCGATGATAATAGCCGATAAGAGATAAAACATAATTTTTTCCATAATCATCTATTCTTCTACACCCGCCATTAATTTAGAGCCGGGTTTGTTTAATACTTTGGTTAATTGCGAACGGTCGTAGGTCGAATTATGAAAATTCGTGGACCACATAATCGCATTGGTCGGACAAGCTTGGATACACAAATTACACATGGTACACATGCCCAAATGGTAAATATGTTGGTCAATGACCTTGACTTTTTTGCCGGTTTCTTCGTTAAGCACACGGTCCCAGATAATTTCAATCGAACCGTTCGGGCAAGCTATTTCGCAAGCTTGGCAACCCGTGCAACGATGCTCGTTGTTATCGTTATGCCACATCACGACTTCGCCTTTAAACCGGTCCATAACAATTGCCGGTTCATCGGGATATTGTCGCGTAATGGTATATTTCCGACCGATTACCGACGGAAAAAAGTAATGTCCGGTTACTTTCATTCCGGTTAAAAGGGTTTTTACACCACCGATTATATTTCCTATATAACTCATAGATCCGTATCTTTAAAAAACTAAATTAAAATATACCAAAATTGCCATCAACACGATATTGATTAAACCGATAGGCAACAGATATTTCCATTCCAAAGTCAATAATTGGTCTATTCGCAAACGCGGAAAAGTCCAACGGAACCACATCAGCAAGAATATCATGACCGAGACTTTTAAGAAAAACCAAATTGCGC
>JALWLE010000052.1 GCA_026996605.1 Flavobacteriales bacterium | reverse complement strand
TGTTCAAAAGCTTTGATAGCGTCCAAATGCCGGTTATAGATTTGTTGTAACCGGACATCGGGTAATGTCAATAAGTTTTTAGCCAAATGTGTGGCTACGTTGCCACCACCAAACAGTGTAATATGCAGGGGTTGATTAGCCATGTACCAAGGGCTTTTGTCCCAAATTATTGATAAGTTCCGCTTCGTAAGTCAAAAGCTTATCCCATATTTGGTCAATGCGTTCTTTACCGCCAAATTTACGGGCATAGTCCAAAAAAACGCGGTAATGCCGCGCTTCACTGACAAACAAATCTTTATAAAAACCGGATAGCTCGGGGTATTGGGGTTCTAAAACGGGAATCAAAGTATCAAAACGTTCGCAACTGCGAGCTTCCATAAGCGATGAAAGCATTAATTTTTGTAAAAATTTTTCCTGCCGGTCTTTGGTTTTCGGAAAAAATTTTCGCAGTTGCATAGCATAGGTATTTTGCGACTCTTGACCGAGTTGCAGTTGCATTTTTTGTATCCACCGGTAAACCATTTCAAAATGTTGCATCTCTTCAATGGCTAATGCCGACATGGTATTGACAAATTCCACATCATTGGGTTGGTGGTTGATGACCGCCATTGCCGATTGCGCCGCTTTCATTTCGTTATAGGCGTGGTCGGTCAAAAAAGTATTCAAGTCTTGCATGACGATTTTTGCCCATTTGACCGGTGTTTCTGATTTTAATCCTAACATTTTTTGATATGCTTAATGATTTGAATTGGTTTTCAAATTTAGGATTTTTTTCTGAAAACACGATAATAAAAGAAAGCTTTGAGCGCCAAAGCCGCTATATCTTTACAACTTATACCGCAATTTTAACATCACAATTCGCGGTTGTACTAAAATTTGCGTATCGGAAATGATAAAATCTGATGATTGATACTTTTTAATAATTGCTTGATTATCAAATATTATTGATTATTAGGCATTAAAATACATAGCTAAAAGAAAAAATAACATTCCGTGCAAAAATTTGATGTTTATTTACCAGTAAATATAAGGGGGTATCAATTTGGGTATAAAAAATTTGGTCATTGGTGAGATTTGAAACCTGTAATTTCCAAAAAAAATTCTTAAATTTTCCTTTTAACCCTATGTCAATATTATAATAGTTTGCTTTTGATAACCCATTAAAAACAACATACCGAAAACCGGAATTAAGATTTAGTTTTTTTTGGATAATTTGATAAGAAATCTCTGTTTGTGTTGAAAACATATTTTGATACTTGATTGTTGAAGTTAAATCATTTGTAAACTCAAAATGTGTAATTTTCGGGTATAATATAAAATTCAGTGCTTTTTTTACCGGCAAGTAATTAATTGTTAGCCCTAACAACAAAATATTAGATTTTGAAACATGTTGCCTGTCCGTTTGATTATAAGTCACATGATAAATTTGTTCAGGTTCCAGAATAAGTTTGATATCTCCTATTTTCTTCTTAAAAGCTGTTGAAATAATGTTGTAAGAAGTTGTCGATATACCCGGTTGTTGTAATGTAAAAAAAGTATCCGAAGTGGTCAATTCATATTGATTGATTGATTTTCCGTTAAGAATGGCTAATGTAAAATCAAAAAATGACAAACTTTTGTCTAAACTAAATTCTATCAGGCGTTCTCGTGTCATCGGATTGTTTGGTCTTGGTATTTGAACTAAGTCATAATCGACAATTTTGCTAATCATTATTTGTTTTAACAAGGAATAATCACGCAAATGACTGTCAAAACTGATACCGGCATCAAAATCTCTTTCGTTTCTATAATTGATACCGGCTTTGAAATTGATATAATATTTATTCATATCCGTTTGCAACGGCTCGATTTTTAAAATACGGCCCAAAGTAAATTTTGAATGCACAATTAGGTTTTTGATGTTAGCAGACAAGGATAATTGATTTTGAATATCCGAATAACGGTAATGATGTAACGGTTGTGAAAAATTGTTTAATAGGTTACCGGTATCTTGATTAATCACATTTTGCTTGAACATAAAAAGACGACTTTTAAATAAGAAACGATTGATCAATTCAAAATTATCTTTATTGTAATGAATAGCCGTGCTTAAATAATAATCTTGGAATTTTTGATGCGAAAATTGCTGTAAATGATAAGCCGTAAGAGTTGTATCTTGAATAAAAAAATAACTTAAATCCTTTGAATTATGTCGATAATCCGTATCGGTATTTTGTTGAATAGACGAATAATTGGCTTTAAAATCCCAACCTAAAACATCATTGATTTTATGTTCGTATAAAAAATTATGATACCAATTATATTGGACAGGATAGTTATAATAATTTATATAAAAATTTTTGCTTATAAAATTTAATCGTTTTAAGGATTTTTGATGTTCATAAACAAAATTAGCATCGTATCGAATTTTGGTATCTGCATTATCATAACGAATTTCAAATTTGTTTTTTGACGAAAACACTTTATGCGGTTTTACCAAATTATAAGATAACTGATTGTCCGGAAATAATAATTGAGTGACGATAGTTGTTTGGCTAATATCATTATATTCATTAAAACTTCCGGCAAAAAATTGCCATTTTTTGCCGGTATCCAAACCCAAAGTTATACCTGCAATACTACTTTTATATACCATATAATCCTTGAAACCATATATTTCATCAATGTATCCTTGTTTTTTAACAATTTCATTGTAATCTGTCGGACGTTCAAACAATTTTGACATGGCTTCACGTCCGATATTTTTGATATTGCGTAATGAAATAACTTTATCCCCCATTGGCGCATATTCACCGAAAAAATGTATTCTAAGTTTTTCTCGCAGCGAAAAAATATTAGCATAACCACCTTGAAAATACTTGTCTTGATATGTTTGTGATGATTTAATTTTTCCAAAAATCGAATGCTTAAAACGGTGTTTCAATTTGATGTCCAAAACTGCATAATCCGTTGCATTGAGCAAGCTTTCTTTAAGTTTGGCATCTTTTTCTTTAAAGCGCACTTCTATTTTTGCTACTTTGTCCGGATTAATGGATTTGGTTATCAATCCGGCACCTGTATTTGAAACTTCTTTGCCGTCAATTAAGACTTTTTGTATTTTTTGATGTTTTATGCTTATCTCGCCATCTTCTGATATTTCAACCCCATCAATTCTTCGCAATACGCTCTCCAAATCTTCATCATTTGCATTTTTCAATCTTGAAATATTGTAAATTATGGTGTCCTTTCTTACCACAATAGGTTTTTGAATATCAATAAGCACTTCTTGCAAATGTTCGTTTTTATCAATAAGAAAAACCGGCAAATTGATATGTTTTTGAGACAAAGAATCAATTATAATATCCATTTGCCAAGCATTGTATGCCTGATGATGTACTTTGATACGATAAATCCCTTTTGAAAAATATTTATCAAACTCAAATTTCCCATTTTTATTACTCACAGTATAAGATAACAACTTATTGTTTTTCAAATCTTTAATCATTACATAAGCATCAGGAACAACTGTTGAGTCGCGTTGTTTCTTAATAATCCCGCTAATAGTTGTTTGCGATAACGCATAGTTACCCAAGAACAAAAAAATAATTAGGATAATTTGCTTTCGGAACATTTTATTCAATTCAAAAAATAAAATAGCCAAAAAAATTTGGTAAAATACCTTATTGGACTATATATGGATATATTAGCTGTATTACCACCAACTCGATTTTTTTAGTATTTTTTTTATCATTTTAGGATGTTTGTGAAAATAAAAAATCACATCATCTTTATCGGCTACTTCTATACCTTTATTAACATCTTTTAATTTGTATTTGACATTAAATTTGATTTCGGTGACTACCGTTTTTCTGGTAGATTTTTCATATTCTATTTCCAAAATAAGTCCGGGCAAACCGACATATCTATCCGGACCGGCAGGAATCGGAATTTCTTCGGTAAACCAAGCATAAACTTTTCCAAAATATGCCGGCTTATTAGGATCGATTTCTATAGAATTGGCAACTGCCTTACGCACCTTATAACCATTTATGGTTTTGGTTTCATCGGTTATGGTCCAATGATAATCCGGTGTCCATTTGGCTCTAATGGTATCATTGCCCATAATACGTTGTTCTTGCATAAGTTTTTTGTTAAAATAATAGTTATTGATATAATGCTGTCCGCCTACTTTCGTTTGATAATTTCCGGACCGGACTATTTTGGTTTTTTTATTATAGACATATTGTGCTACACTATCATTGATAAACAAAGTGGTTTGTATTTTATAAACAAAAGGTTTAGGAAAATCAGATTTTATGGCAGTATGTTCATAAATTACCAAAATGTTATTAGTTTTCTTTACGTCACATTTTTGACAAGCTTTTTTGTCTTGTGCTAAGCCCATTGAAATAATTAGAAACAATAAAAAAATAAAAGTTGATTTTCTTGTTTTCATAAAGTTATTGTTTTAAAATTTATAAATTTGAAAAATTGCCCCGAAATTTTCGGGACAACTTTTTATTAATAGATGAATAACAATTCAAATTGTTACAGTTTGTTACTTTTGTCTATGTCCTGAACAATCCGGTAAGTCAGTGCAACTACAAAACCAACAACTGTATTCATTGCCATTATCACAATGTATTGAACAATATAGATCATCCGATTGTGAATTTGCATTTTCATCATAAACTACCGCAAGTTCAACACCATCCTCATTTTTTGTAATAACCTCCTTTTTAGGTTTATCATTATTAGCAAAACTGAAGTTTAAGGCTAATAACATAACTGCTAATGTTAAAACAACTTTTTTCATAATCCATAAATTTTTAATTAAACATTTTTTTATTTGATGAGTATTTCATACCGCTTACACATTCAATATAGACCAATAAATTGGCCTATTTTCATGTAGTAGCGGTATGATACCAAATCTTTTTAGGTTATTTTATATTTTGAATTAGTATCACTTCCCTCATCGCAAGAAGAACAATTTCAAGTCTTATAAATTAGACTTGTTAAGTGCTTCAAACTATGTTTAACTAAAAATGTGTATTTTTGCCGTGTTAAACATAGTTTAACTTCACAGGGAACGTCACCAAGGTTTCCTAGGCTCAAGGTGATGTTCCTTTTTTGGTTTTTTGGGGCTATCTTATCTCATAGGCAAATCCATTTTGATTTTATGACAACAAACTTAATAATAA
>JALWLE010000051.1 GCA_026996605.1 Flavobacteriales bacterium | reverse complement strand
CGCTTGGAAATACCGGACAATTCCCTGAAATTGATAATAGCTTCGGGCGTATAACCACGACGGCGTAAACCGGAAATGGTCGGCATACGCGGGTCGTCCCAGCCGTTGACATAACCTTCTTCGACCAGTTGCAGCAATTTACGTTTACTCATCACGGTATAACTCAAATTGCGACGGGCAAATTCGCGCTGCTTGGGTTTGAGTCCGCCATTGTAAACTTGCTCAATAAACCATTCGTACAACGGACGATGTGATTTAAACTCTAAAGTACAAAGCGAGTGCGACACTTGTTCTAAATAATCCGACTGTCCATGCGTCCAATCGTACATAGGATAAACTTTCCAATGATCGCCTGTACGATGATGCGCCCGGTGTAAAATACGATACATAATAGGATCGCGCATGTGCATATTGGGTGATGCCATATCAATTTTAGCCCGCAAGACCATAGCACCTTCTTCAAACTCACCTTTGTTCATGCGTTCCAACAAATCCAAACTTTCTTCAGCCGGTCGATTACGGTATGGACTCTCTATACCCGGTTGTGTCGGGGTGCCGCGTTGTTCATTAATTTTTTCTTGAGGTTGCTCATCGACATAGGCTTTGCCTTGTTTAATCATTTCGACAGCCCAATCATAAAGTTGTTGAAAATAATCGGAAGCATACAACTCTTTGTCCCACTCAAATCCCAACCAAGCAATATCTTTTTTGATGGCATCGACATATTCCTGCTCTTCTTTGGCGGGATTGGTATCGTCAAAACGCAGATTGACCGGTGCTTGATATGTTTGTCCCAAACCGAAATTTAAACAAATGGACGCTGCATGTCCGATATGTAAATAGCCGTTCGGTTCAGGTGGAAATCTAAAACGTAATTTATCTTTGGGTAAACCGTTTTTTAAATCTTCTTCAATGATTTGTTCAATAAAATTTAAGGATTTTTTATCTTCTGCCATGTTCAAAATTTTTATCTTGACAAAAATACAATATTTTAAGTGTTTTTGATATTAAATATTAGTTAAATGTCTTTTAAGTTGCTTGTAAATATGTTATTCTAAAGTCAAAGTTTTGTTAAAATTAAAACAGAGCCAATACATTATATAACATCATGATACACAATTTAATAGATTATTATATTTTTCAGTGCTATTGACAGGACGCACCAAAAGGGCTTAAACAGTAGTTAATTGTTAACAGTTAACTGCTGTTTAAGTTAAAAAAATAAAAATAGGAATTAAGAATACTTAGCCCACATAAATCAACATAGGACTATTTTGAGATTAGATTTGCTCTGTAACAATATCCATATAAAATAATCTATTCAACTGCGCTGAAATAGTTGTCAAATTTCAAAATTTTATTTAAAACTAATTTGCGATATTTTTCGCCTTCGGTTTTGGTCTTGACAGACATCAAATGGTGCATATCGTCTTCAATATTATGAAAAAACAACTGTATCTGTTGCAAGGTTTTTCCTTCATATTTTTTATTGAGCAATATGTTTCTGGCTGCATCAAAAACTTTTTTACCGGTTTGTCTATATCCTTCAACATCCTTCATATCAGCATTTTGAAGTAAGGAAACAGCTTTATGAACTTGTGCTACATCATGCTTGTCTAACTTATATTTTTTGCCGTTATTTAATTGCAAACTTCCTTTTGACTGGTGTTTCATACTTCCAAAATGACCAAAATCAGAATCATAAATGTAGCCGGCTATTTGTTCTAACTTTTCTTGTCCGATTGGCATAGGTGGCATTAATCCGAATTTACGTACTGCACCGGGCATTAGTACAGCATCTTCACTTGGCTTATTTACCCAATTAACAACGGCTTTTACAAAATCTTTTTTATCAGTATAAGTTCCTTTGTAGTGTTGTACTACCCGTACCATGGGTGGCGCCAGCATTTTATCTCTTTTTGAAGGATCGGGCACGGCTAAATGACAAGACATGCAGTACTGTTTAAACAAACTTTGTCCGTCTTGTTGTGTAGTTATATTTTCTTGTTTTTGAGAAGTTTTTGCGACAACTTTTTTAGATTTGGGTTTTTGATAATACTCTTGACATGAAGCTGTTAATACAGATAGTATCAAAATTGATACAAGTTTTTTCATAACAATGATTTTTTTTAATAAGACTATAAAGATAGTAAAAGGTTTAAGGATGGGGCTGTTATATATCAGTTTTTTATTTACTTTTTTGATAAAACAAAAGCGCCTTGTGTATTAACGTCATAAAATTTAACAGGAGATTTTTCAGCAGATGTTTTCCAACGCCGGATATATGACGGATAATTTGAGCCGTCCGCTACTATTATTTGTGGATTTAAACTTTGTATCAGCCTATCCATATTGATTTTTGGCGAATAATGTAGGATAGCTATATCAGGCTGAAAGTTTTTAAACCGGTAAATACCCAAACTGTCAATATGTAAGATTCTGTATTTTCCAAAAATTTGATAAAAAGGCAAACTGTCATATTGCAGATGCTTAAAATGCAAGCTTAAACTTTTTTGTAAGTATTTGTTAATTAAATCTTTATCCTGAAAAATTTTCAAAGTTCCTGATTTAGAAGTTGCCACAACCGGTGTTTGATATTGGTGAAACACATAAAAGTTTTCAGTATGTAAATTTTGCCGGTTTTCAAAAAAGATAACCGCTTCAAATATAATCAACCAACTGCCGAGCAAAATCCAGTGTCGGTATATTTTAGGTTTGCTTAAAAAATAATATAGCACGAGTAATCCGACGAAACTAACCGCTAACAAAATCTCAGAAAAATGAATATTTTGAGTCAAACTATAAGGCAAGCGGGCAATAGAGGCGTTAGTTGCTATCAAAATGTTTAAAAAACGATCGAATAATTCATATAGAAAACTGAAATCCAAATGAAAAAAGCCTAACAGCATCAAACTAAAACCCAAAAACAATATCAAAAACAACAGCGGAATGCTCAATGAATTGGCTAGCAGAAAATACGTAGGGAATTGATGGAAATAATATAAAGATAAGGGTAAAACCCCTAATTGTGCCGATAAAGATACCCATATCAAATCGGTAAAATATTTTAAAATTTTTTGTTTGACGGAAAACCATTTGTTAAACACCGGATAAAAACTTACAATCGCCAAAACAGCCGCAAAACTCATCTGAAATCCTACTTGATACAAATAATCCGGATTAATCAACAGCATAACCAATGCCGCCAAAAATAGACTATTGTAAATATTGGTTTGCCGTTTACTCTGTAAGCCGATTTGTAGAAAGCTAAACATAATAACCGCCCGCAACACCGAAGCTGAGAAACCGGTCAGTAAAGCGTAAAACCATAAAACACCAATGGTTAATACCAGAAAAAGCGTTGATGATTTGCGTTTAACCGGCTTAAACAGAACATTTAAAAACAGTAGCAAAATACCGATATGTAAACCGGATATGGCTAAAATATGGACGGTACCGGTCGCTTGAAAATTTTGATAAACATTTGGCGATAATGTTTGACGTTCGCCCAATAACAATGCCATTGCCAATGTAAAAGCTTGCGGACTTAAATGTTTTTGAAAACGGTTTTTGATTAATGTTTTGAGTTTGGCTATCCTGTAAAGCCCATTAAAATGTTGTTCCGGAATGATTTGATAAGCGGCACTTTTCAGATTAATCTGATGATAAATACCTTGCTGCTTCATAAACCGGCTATAATCAAACCCGAAAGGATTAAGCGGTTTGGGTATTTTTTGTATTTGTGTTGTTGTAACAAGTAACCGAATGGTGTTGCCGATATGCGGCACTTTTTTAGTTTTAGGTATTTTTACCAAAAGTTTTCCGGTTGCACTATGTCGATTGATTTGTTGTACGTTGGCATAAAAATTGGCATAAGTACCGCTAGATTTAACTTCTTTGACAAGCTTTAAAGTCAAAATATTGTCCGGTTTTATAAAACGACTGAAATAGGCGGTTTGATTGTCCGGTCGATGCATGCCGCTTAATATTTGCCCTAAAATAATGATGATCAAAACCAGTAAAACCGGTATGCCTTTAAGTTTTTTAACATGTTTGTTTTGATAAAAGTGCAGTGTTATTAAACCAAACATTCCTAAAATGAATAGCGCTATGCTATATTTTAACGGTATTGGAATGAATGCATAACTTGCAATCCCGATTGATAAAAATAAGGCAAGGTAAATAACCGGATATCGCGATAAGGTTTTCAAAACAAACTAACAACTTTTTCTCAAAAATAACATTTTTTAAGAAAAAAGACTAATGTTTTGTAAGATTTTGTTGCAAAACTCACAAAGGTATCGCGCCTAAGGTGCTCAAAGCTATCTTTCTATTGTAAAATTACCTTTTCCGGTTTCTTTTTTCGCTATCGTCATAGCTTGATTCTAAAGGTTTTTCGGTTAAGGTTTCGTATTCTTTTCGTTTGCGAAAAATATCTATGGCTTTGTAAACCGCTTCTCTAAAAGAACTTGGATCGGCTACATTTTTACCGGCTATTTCGTATGCCGTACCATGGTCCGGTGAAGTTCGTATTTTGTTCAATCCGGCAGTATAATTAACGCCTTTACCGAAACTCAAAGTTTTAAAAGGAATCAGACCTTGATCGTGATACATAGCTAACACGGCATCAAATTTTTTATAATTGTTACTTCCGAAAAAACTATCGGCGGCATAAGGTCCGTAAACCAATTGACCGGCTTCTTGCATTTGTTTTATGGCAGGACGGATAATTTCATCATCTTCCTTGCCGATAATACCGCCGTCACCACAATGCGGATTTAAGCCCAGTACGGCAATTCGTGGTTTTTCAATGCCAAAGTCTTGAATTAAGCTTTGGCTCATCGTATTGATTTTATCGATAATTTTAGTTTCGGTAACTTGTTGAGAGACATATTTTAAAGGTAAATGATCGGTTACCAAACCGATTCTCAAATCATCACTTACCATAAACATCAAAGCTTTTCCGTCGAGTTCTTGTGCCAAATAGTCGGTATGTCCGGGAAACTCAAAAGCATCACTTTGAATGGTTTCTTTGTTAAATGGCGCTGTTACCAATACATCTATTTCGCCGCGTTTGAGTGCTTCTACAGCTTTGACAAACGAATCTACGGCATATCGCCCTATTTCTTCCGTTGGTTTTCCGGGTTCAATGGGTACCGGATCTCGCCAAAGGTTCAAAACGTTGAGTTTGTTGTGAAAAGCTTGATGAACATGGGTAATCCCATGTAAATCTATTTTTAAGTTTAATATCTTTTTTTGATAAGACAATGCTTTGGTCGATGCATATACTATTGGTGTACATAGATCAAACATCAAATTATTTTGAAAAGTTTTTAAAATAACTTCTGCACCGATGCCATTCAAGTCACCGACACTAATTCCGACTTTTATTTTATCTTTTTTGTTCTTCATTAGACTATTTTTTGTTAAATAACATCAAATGTATAAATATATGTTGATGTTTTGTGCTGAGAAATTAATTTAATGCTTACAAAAGTAGTAAAAATTGCCCAACCTGTACCGGTATGATAAGTTCTATTGCAAATTTAGGATTAATTGTTAATTGATGACTAGCGGAATAGTACATAACAAAAAGTGCTAAAAGGAAGTGTTAAGCGGTATAGCGGAAAAGTGCAATTAATCTGATTTATCAAAACTTATTCAAAAAACATAGCAATTCCCAAAACAATTAATAATAAACCGAATGCTTTGATAATATAAGTTTCATATTTTTCATAAGATTTAACAATTCGATGGTTGGTGAAAATTATAGAAACCAAGCTAAACCATAAAAAAGTAACCGTTATAAGCATAAAACTAATACCGGCTAAAACCCACGCAGGTACATCAGGTGGAATCAACAGGCTGAACAAACTTAAAAAAAACAAAGATGCCTTAGGATTTAGAACATTCGTTATAAAACCGATTCTAACAGCTTGCCATGGACTTAATCCGGTAGAGGTTTGAACTTTCTCTATGTTGATTTTCGTTTGCTTACTCATAAATGTTTTGGCACCTATATATACAATGTATAAAGCACCTGCAATTTTGACAATATTAAACAGTATATGATGCTTTTGCAAAAGATAAGCTACACCGGCTATGGAATAAAGAATATGAACACCAATACCTAATCCAATACCAAAAGCGGTATAAATGGCTGTCTTTCTTTTATACTGCAAAGCATTTTTAAGCACCATCACAAAATCAGGTCCCGGGCTCATCACCGCCAATAAATGTATGCCAAATATCAATATGAATAAACGAAAATAAGTCACAAGTGCCTGTAATTTTTCAATATCTTTGCAAAAATACTTGTAATTTCTATAAATCATACCGATGAATCATAGATTTAGCATATTTATAAATTTTTTAACACGACACAACAAGTTTCGTACATTCTTGTTGTTTTTTTTGATTGCCGCCTTGTTTTGGATATTGATGCAGTTGGGAAAAAACTATGTCTATACTTTTAAAGTGCCGGTGTCCTATCAAAATTTACCTGCTAATTACTACAAAGGCTTTTTGCCCAACGATACCTTATCAGTAAAATTAAAATTATCCGGATTTAAGATTCTGCGTTATAAAATGTCAAAACTTACCTTAAATATTGATGTCCAAAAAAGTGGCATGTTGGATAAGCATTTGTGGTATGCCACGAAAAATTTGTCAAAAATTGAAACTTTATTCGACGAAAATACACATATCATATCAGTTTCGCCCGAAAAACTTTCTTTAAAAATCAAAGCGGTTCATAAAAAACAAGTGCCGGTTTATCCTGATGTGTCCATTACTTTTAAGACAGGATTTAAAAATAAACAGAAAGCCGTTTGGCAACCGGACAGTTTATGGATATTCGGACAAGCTGATATTTTAGATACGATAACGCGACTCCGTACCAAAACGTACCGGTTTGATAAAATAGACCTTGACATTGATAAAAAATTGGTTGTTAAACCTATCAAAGGGGTAAAATTTAATACAGGAAATATTCACTACCGATTACCGGTTTCCGAAATAATTGAAGATACTTTAAGTTTGCCGGTAACTATTTTAGATAAACCTTCACATACCAGAGTATTATTATTTCCTGAAAAAATTAAGTTAAAATTTAAAGTTTTTAAAGAGGACTATAAACGTACCAAACCGGAAGATTTTCAAATAGCGGTTAAATACCGTTCCAATTCAAAATATTGGATACCAAAACTTATTAAACATCCGGCGAGCGCATTTGATTTTAGTTTTACACCTGACAAAATTTCATATTTAATTAAACATCAGTAATTTATGATAAAAATCGGATTAACCGGCGGTATCGGAACCGGAAAGACAACCGTAGCTAAGCGCTTTGAAAAATTAGGCGTTCCCGTATATTATGCCGATGACAGAGCCAAAGCTATTATGCAGCATGATACAGAAATAAAACGACAAATTATTGATTTATTCGGAGAAAAGGCATTTCAAGATAACCGATTGAGTGTCAGTTATATTGGCGGTATGGTTTTTGATAATCCAAGTTTGTTAAAAAAATTGGAATCCATAGTTCACCCGGCTGTACGGAAAGATTTTGTCAGATGGTGTAAGCGGCAAAATACAGATTATGTAATTGTTGAAAATGCCATTTTACACAAATCCGGTATGGATAAATTGGTTGATTTGGTGATTGTAGTAACGGCTAATTTGAAAAAACGAATCGAACGTTTAAAAAAGCGGGACGGAAAAAGTAAAAGAGAATTGTTGAAAATCATCAATAATCAAGATAAGGAATCCGAGTTGTTAAAAAAATCAGATTTTATCATTAAGAATAATGAAATCGCAGAGGATTTAGATAAAAAAATTTCAAAAATAGACTTATATGTTAAAAATATGTTAAAAAAAGGTTAATTTAATCGAAACCATCATGCATATTTCATAACTTTAACATAATTTTGCTCAATGAAAAGGAATAGTATTATACTTTTGGTGATTTTTATGACTATTTCGGTTATTGGAATCAGAATGATGCAGGTACAGTTGCGAGAGAATGACATCAAGTTGCGGAATCAGCGATTTTATTATTTGATGAAACAAATTTTGTATTCCATTACAACCAAAGCGCAGAATTACGAGTTTGATAAATATTACCGAAAGTTTAAAGATGCTAAAAGCTCTGACAGTCAGAATAATATATATGAATTTGTTTACAAAAAAGAAAACAAAAACAGCAACGAAGTCTTTGCATACAAGCATCTCGTCTTAGAAAAAGGGATTAATCTGAAATTTCCTATTTCTGAGCGTCAATTTGATTCGGTTTTTGGTAAGATTAGCGTCGCTAAAACCAAATCGCATTTATTTAGAAATGGTAAAATTCAGCAAAAAAGCGAGTTTAACAAAGCTGAAATTGACAATATTGACAATCGTTATCTCGAATCCACGTTTAAAGACATCTCTGTTATAGAGCCTATTTACAAACGTGTTTCGGTTGATAGTTTGCGTAATTGGATTCGTGATGAACTTTTCAAGCGCGGTATTGATTATCATTACGAATTCGGAATAGTGGATAATGGTATTTTGACCAAAGTCCACTCCAAGCATTTTAAGCCCGATGATAAACGATTTAAGTATTATAAATTTAAAATTTTTCCCGACAAATCGGGAATGACCAAATACGAATTAGTTCTTGCATTTAATAAAAATGACTTGTTTAAGCATGAAAGTATGCGCATACAGTTTTTATCTGATCTTTTGATGATGATTATCTTAATCATTTATATTTTGACTATCTATTTTATTATCAGGCAAAAACGAATATCGCAAATGAAGACGGATTTTATCAACAATATGACGCATGAGTTTAAGACACCGATTGCTACCATTAATTTGATAGTTGATGCTTTGAAATCACCCCGAGTCAATCAAGATGAACAGCAGTTAAAAACCTATCTTGATATGCTTAAACAAGAAAACAGGCGCATGTTAAACCAAGTAGAAAGCGTTTTGAGTTTGTCGGTTTTAGATAGAATTGATATGAAAACAGACAAACATCCGGTTGACATTCACGAAATTTTAGATGTTGCCATTCAGCATGTCAGTTTGTTGGTACAAGATAAAGGCGGTACCTTGCACGCTGATTTTAAAGCTTATAACGACAAGGTTTTAGGTGACGAAACCTTATTGACTAATGTCTTTGTCAATATTTTGGACAATGCTGTAAAATATTCAAAAGAGCATCCCGAGATTAGCGTTACAACCTATAATGATGATAAGGGACATATTATAATAGAAATAAGTGACAAAGGAATAGGAATGAGTAAATCGGTACAGAAGAAAATCTTTAATAAATTTTACCGTGAAACAACCGGAGATATTCATAATGTTAAAGGTCACGGCTTGGGATTGGCATATGTGCAAAAAGTGGTGCAGTCTTTTAACGGAAAAATATCTGTTAAAAGTACTAAGGGAGTTGGTAGCACTTTTATAATTACATTACCTGTTATTGACAATTAACAAAACACTATAAAACAAGATTATTAACACAAACAAAAATAGATATGACACAAACAAAAAAGAAAATTCTACTCGTAGAAGACGACATTAATTTCGGAATCATTCTCAGAGATTATTTGAGATTGAACGATTTTGATGTAACATTGGCACGAAACGGTATGGAAGGTTTTGAAAAATTCAAGAAAGATTATTTTGATCTAATTATCTTGGATGTCATGATGCCTTACAAAGACGGTTTTACACTAGCTAAAGAAATAAGAGTTCGTAACCAGCAAGTTCCTTTAATCTTTTTAACAGCTAAAACACTGAAAGAAGATATGCTGAAAGGTTATCAATTGGGAGCTGATGATTACATTAACAAACCTTTCGATTCGGAGGTATTGTTATACAAAATAAAAGCTTTATTAAATCGAAGTATAGCGCCGGTTGAAGAAGAAAAACCTGAAGCTGTTAACTTTCAGATTGGTGATTTTAAATTTGACTCTAAATTGAGACAACTTTTCTATCGTGATGAAAAACCAATCAAATTATCGCCTAAAGAAAGTAAGCTACTAAAAATGTTGGCAGTCTATAAAAATGATTTAATGCCACGTGAAAAAGCCCTGACAAAAATTTGGCAAGATGACAACTACTTCACCTCCAGAAGCATGGATGTATATATTGCTAAATTACGTAAATTATTGCAACGTGATCCCAATGTAAAAATTGTGAATATTCACGGTGCCGGATTTCGTTTAGTAGATGAAACGGAAGTTAAAGAGAAAGTATAGTTATTTTTTCATAATTATATTTAGGTTAACAACACAATAAAGAGGCGCTTTTAGAGCGTCTCTTTTAGTATAGAGCTGTGATAAAAAATTATACAAGGTTGTTTAAAAATGCTATGGTGTTTAACCTGTCTGCATAATCCCATAGTTCCGGTGATTGTGTTTGACCGAAATCCAAAGTATTTTCCAATTCCGGCGCACGACTGACAACAGCTTGAATTTGGTTTTTATCATGTTCCAATATTTTTTTCACATCATTGATATCTTTATAATATTCATAAAATAATGTTCCGATCGGAGAAGCATAGTGACTATCTAGTTTGAGCAAAATCAAGCCATTATCGATTAAACTGTTTCTGATATGTTCATCAGTTGACATCAAATATACCGCTTTGTTGTAATCATAATTATTGGCATACTTTTGATAGTTAATCAAATCCTTATATTTCAGTAGCGCTTTAAAAAGCGGATTGAAATCGTAACTTTCAGGTACAAAAATTTTAGATACATTACGACAACCCAAACCGAAGTAGCGCATAATATCATCTGCAAGCCGTTCCAGTTCTTCGGATGTTTCTTTTCCGGTTAGTACAGCAACCGAATTACGACTTTTACGTATGATATGCGGATATTTACCAAAATAGTAATCAAAATATCGGGCTGTATTATTACTGCCGGTAGCTATAATTGCATCGATATGTTTGAGTGTCCCGTCCACAAACTCGATTTTATCTTTGTATGCCGGATTCAAATACATTAAATATTTGGCTAACAAAGGCAATAACAATTTATCATTTGAAGATAATTTAGCTTTAATATTGTGTCCGCTAGCCAAAACACATAAAAAATCATGAAAACCCACTAAGGGTATATTTCCTGCCATAACCACACCGACCTTTTTGGCTTGGAGATTTTCTTTAAAATCTTCCATTTCAAACCACAGGTCTATTTTTTCAGGCATTAAAGCATTAGCCCAATTTTCTAATGCATAAAGCACATTTTCTTTGGTAAACCAAGGATTTTGTTCATGGGCTCTGTTAATCAATTGGTTAAGCGCATCAAAAAAAATATCATTACTTGGAATATCGTCTTTTTTCTGAATCTCGCCTCTTTTGAACCGGGATAAAAACTCACCCAGATTTTTTAAAGAATTTTTTCGTTCTTGTATTGTCATTATCAAAAATGGTATTATATTTGTTCACAAAATTAAACTATTAATACCTAAAAATTAAAAACTATGGCATTATTTATTAACGAAGATTGTATCAATTGCGGCGCATGTGTAGCCGAATGTCCTAACACGGCGATTTATGAGCCGGGTGAAGAATGGAATATGGCAGATGGCACTTGTCTTGATGACGATGCTGCTCAAGAACCTTTATCTGATGAGTTTTACTACATTGTTCCGGATAAGTGTACCGAATGTGTCGGTTTCTTTGACGAGCCGCAATGTGTGGCTGTTTGTCCTGTAGATGCTATTGATAAAAGTCCTGATCATGATGAGTCTGCAGATGAATTAATGGCTAAATACAAAAAACTACATTGTGTAGACTAGTTAATGGTCAAACTATTTTAATAAAAAACAGCACTGTCTCATTTGAGACGGTGCTGTTTTTTTGAGTCAATTCTTTTATTTAATCGTAAATACCGCTTACATATTTATTATAGTCCAATAAATTGAACAATTTTCATGTAGTGGCGGTATATCTTGTCCCGACTTGTCAAGAATACCAAATTACTTTTGGACTATTTTATATTTAGGGTCTGCTGAAAAGCTCAGAAGTGCGTTTATTTTTTAATTTCTGAACTGAAAACGTATATAATAAATACCTTAAAGTGAAAAAGTTAAAAAAGATGCGTGCGCTTCGACAGGCTCAGCACATCGCTTCTGAGCAACAATAAAATACCTGAGATTAATTCACAAAAATGCAAGCTTTTTAAAAGAAATGTAGAAAAAACCTTGCACTTACGAATTTCAACTTGCATATAACAGGTTGAATATTAATATTTTAAGTGTTTTTCAGCAGACCCTATTTAGAATTGGTATAAAAAATAGACCAAAGATATACTTAAGCTATTATTTGTTTTTTTATACCATAAAATGTATCATTATCTAATAAACAACATTTCACGATATTTGGTCAGTGGCCAAATTTCATCATCTATCATCATTTCGAGTCGGTCAGTATAATATCTGATTTTATCAAATTCCGGTTTAATTTTTTTTGCTAATTTTTCGGCTTTGGTTTCCAAATCGTCTTTTTCCAATTTATCTAAATCTTTTCGAAGTTTACGAACTAGTTCGGATACTTTCGCAATGTTTTCAGATATTTCATTTAATATTCGAAGTGGTTCTATTGCTAAAGTTTTATAAGTTTTAGCATCAATATCTTTTAATCCTTTTACAACTTTGACTAATTTTTGTTGATATTTGATGGCTGCCGGTACCACATGATTCATTGTTAAATCTGACAAAACGCCTGCTTCGATTAACACTTTCATGGTATATTGTTCAAGTTCTACTTCATATTTGGCATTAAGTTCGCGTTCATTTAGTACTCCTGTTTCTTTAAAAAGTTTTATTACATTTTGCTCTTTATAAATTTTTAAGGCTTCCGGCGTATTCTTAGCATTACTCAAACCACGTTTTTCTGCTTCTTTTTCCCATGATTTACTGTAACCGTCTCCCTCAAACAAAATACGCTCTGATTGTTTAATATATTCACGCAAAACATTGAATATAGCTTCATCCTTTTTCAACTTATCTTTTTCTATTATTGCATCAACTTCTTGTTTAAAATTTTGTAATTGCTTTGCAACAATCATATTTAATATAGTCATAGGGTTCCCTGTATTGGCAGACGACCCTACAGCTCTAAATTCAAAGCGGTTACCTGTAAAGGCAAATGGTGATGTACGATTTCTATCAGTATTATCCAAAAGAATTTCCGGTATTTTTCCGACTACATTCAATTTTAAATCTGTTTTTTCTTGTGGAGATAATTTACCATTCGATACATTTTTTAATTCTTGCAATACTTTGGTCAGTTGTACACCGATAAATACTGAAATAATTGCCGGTGGTGCTTCGTTGGCTCCAAGTCGGTGATCATTTCCTGCAGAAGCAATTGAAGCTCTAAGCAAAGCTTCATTGTCATTAACAGCTTTAATTGTATTAATAAAAAAGACTAAAAATTCAAGGTTTTTCATCGGTGTTTTTCCAGGACTAAGCAAATTTATGCCGGTATTTGTCATCATTGACCAGTTATTGTGTTTTCCGGAACCGTTTATGCCGGCAAAAGGTTTCTCATGAAGCAAAACTTCAAAATTATGCTTACGAGCTATTTTTTTCATAATATCCATCAACAACGAGTTATGATCAACTGCTAAATTTGCTTCTTCAAATACGGGTGCCAATTCAAATTGATTTGGTGCCACTTCGTTATGACGTGTTTTTACAGGAATACCCAGTTTTAAACTTTCAATTTCAAGTTCACGCATAAACGCCATTACACGATCAGGTATAGAACCGAAATAATGGTCATCCAACTGTTGTCCACGTGCCGGAGGGTGTCCAATAAGCGTACGTCCTGTCATAATCAAATCGGGACGTGATCTGTGTAATGCTGCATCAATCAAAAAATATTCTTGTTCCCATCCTAAAGTAGCTATTACTTTATTAACATCACGGTGAAAATATCTGGAAACGGCAGTTGCTGCTTCATCCAAAGCATTTAGTGAACGCAACAAAGGTGTTTTAATATCCAAGGCTTCACCTGTATAAGACACAAAAACCGTTGGAATACAAAGTGTCGTGCCGTAAATAAATGCCGGCGATGATGGGTCCCAAGCTGTATAGCCACGGGCTTCAAAAGTATTGCGAATACCACCGTTAGGAAAACTAGATGCGTCCGGCTCTTGCTGAACTAACTGGCTACCACTGAACTTTTCTAAAAAGCTACCATCCGGATTAAGCTCAAAAAACGAATCGTGTTTTTCGGCTGTTGCACCTGTTAAAGGTTGAAACCAGTGCGTGTAATGTGTAGCTCCGTTTTCCATAGCCCAATTTTTCATACCGGCAGCGATATGTTCAGCTACATCACGGTCTATTTTTTTACCTTTTTCAATAGCTTCCGTTACTGCCTTATATGCCGACTTTGATAAATAATTTCGCATTTTTTCTTTGCCAAATACTTTTTCAGAAAAAATTCCGGAACGTTTGTTAATTGAATTAATTTTTAGGGGTTTACGCCTAAAAGTTTCTTTTAATGCGTTAAATCGTGCTTTTGTCATAGGGGTGTTTTTAAAAATAAATGCAATATTACAACTTTAACCTTATAAAAACAAGGGGTATTTACTTTTTTTTAGCAATATTCATTTAAACCCCATAGAATCCATACCAACCAGCGGCTTTTTTCAATTTTCAAAATATTAAGGGGAGGGATTATTTCACTTGACTTTACATCGTTTTTATATACCCTAATTTAAAGTTCAAAGATTTTAAAACTTTGATGAATGTTTTGCACCAAATTTCTAGTGCGTTCTACATGAGTATCGGTAATAAAAATTTGTCCGAAAGTTTTATCATTGACCATTTTAACCATTTGTATCACCCGTTTTTCATCTAACTTATCAAAAATATCATCAAATAACAGAATAGGTATTTGTTGTGATTTTTGTTTTAAAAATTCAAATTCTGCTAACCGTAGTGCTATTAAAAAAGATTTTTGTTGCCCTTGACTACCAAATTTTTTAATGGGTTTTTCATTGATTTCAAATAAGAAATCATCACGATGAATGCCTTTAGATGTATGTTGTAACAACCTGTCCTTTTGAAGGTTTTCTGCTAACAAATCTTGCAAGGGTTTTACTTCCAATTCTGAGAAATAATCAATATTAACTTGTTCTTTATCTTGTGATAAAACAGCATACTTTTCTTTTAGAAAAACAGTAAATTCTTTTATAAATTTTTGTCTTTTGTTATAAATAAGTGTGCCGTATTGGTGAAGTTGTTCATTGTAAATTTGAATGGTATCTTTATCAAAATGGTGATTAGCAGCAAAGTATTTTAGCAACCGGTTTCTTTGTACCAAAATTTTTTGATAACCAATCAATGCAGATAAATATTCGACATCTGCTTGAGAAATAATTTTATCAATAAAACGGCGACGGGTTTCGCCCCGTTCCGAAATTAAATCACGATCGTATGGTGAAATCATGACTAATGGAATTAACCCGATATGGTCAGCTAATCGTTCATAAGCTTTATTATTACGTTTAATAATCTTTTTTTTATCAATTTGATAACTAACTTGGAGCACCTCTCTCTTATCATTTATTTGAAAAATTCCTTTGATACTAAAAGCAGATTCATCAAAACGGATAATCTGCCGTACATTATTGTTAAAATATGACTTGCCCAATGACAAGAAATAAATCGCATCTAAAATATTGGTCTTCCCTACTCCATTATCTCCGACAAAACAATTGATTTTTTCATCAAAATCAAATTGATTTTCTTCAAAATTCTTAAAATTATATAACTTAAGTTCTTGTAAATACATTGTTTTTTATCAACATAGATTCAAATACAAATTTAGTGATTATAAATTATTTGATAACTTGAATTAATTTCTATTTTTAAACTTTTAACGTTTTAACCTTCAACATATATATTTATTATATTTATCTTTGTCTTTTAAATATAAAATTAAAAGTTATGGGAATAATAAGAACAATAATTACCATTATAGTTGTCTATTATATTTTTAAATTTATCATGCGATTATTAGCTCCAATTATGGCAAGGAAAATGATGGAAAAGGCTTCTGAAAATTTTAAAAAACAATTTAATAACCCTTACTACAAAGAACGTCCTAAAACCAAAGAAGGTGAAATATACATAGACAAAAAGCCCAATGAACAAAAAAGCACATCAAACAATAATGAGGGTGAATTTATCGATTATGAAGAAGTTGATTAAATCCTAAAAAATTTCAGGACATCCCATTTTAATCAATTGCTGTCGACAATTAAAGTTATACCCCAAGGTTATTTGATGAAAACCACTATTGTTAATTGGAATAGCACTCAAATCATAAGTGTAAGTGTAAGCTATTGTAAATCTGTTAATCCTTGCACCCAATATAGGTGTAATGGTTTTAAAATAGTTTAAAGCAGCGTCCGGTTCCCAATCAGTACGATATGATCCACCAACATATACCATATTATTATCCTTGAGATTAAAATATATTTTCAAATTACCATCGGTTATCATTTGACCGGAAAATTCCTTGTATTGTATAAGAATAGACGGCTCAAAAAACACACTCCCGTTACCTGCATAAATACCCATAGACCCTACATAGTTACGTAAATTAACCGGTTCAAATTGACTATATAAATCTCGGCTAGCTAACAAAGCGTTTTTAAGGGTAGCATTAAAGAAAAAACCTTTATAGTGATAAGACATTCCTATATCAATATTATAATACATTTCACTTTGCACCACACCGGATATAATAGGATCAAAACGGTTCGGATCAAAACTGGTTTCATCCAATTGATTTTGCACCAAGGTTCCTGCTAATCCAAATGATAACTTATTAACATCGGCACCATTTCCAAAATTAATATGATGTGCATAAGCTAACTGTAAACCCTTTTGAGAGTGATACCCGTTTCGGTCATTAAAAATAATAACTCCTATACCGTTTTGAGCTTCCTCTCCTAAATGTGTATGAAAACTAAAAGTCTGTAACATCGGGTTATCAGCTATATCAAACCATTGCATACGCGCAGTTAATCGAACTTTAGCACACCTACTGGCACCTGCCATTGACGGATGTAGTAAGTACAAATTATCTGATAAATAATCATGGTAGATAGGAATACCTTCTTGAGCCTTTATGATACTTGGACTTATTGTTAATGCCAATATAAATAGAACAATTTTTTTCATATAGTAATCTAAATATGATATTATTGAGTGTTGTTATGTTGATAAAATATTTTACATAATAATTAAAAAACGCATAAAAATAAAAAAAATTATTAAAGTTGCCTAATTTAATCCTTAAAAAAAGAATCTACGAATTCATTTTTATCAAATTCTTGTAAATCATCTATTTTTTCTCCTACTCCGATATATTTTACCGGAATTTGAAATTGATCGGATATACCGATAACCACACCTCCTTTTGCCGTGCCGTCAAGTTTGGTAACCGCTAGTGCATTAACTTCTGTTGCTTTGGTAAATTGTTTTGCCTGCTCAAAAGCATTTTGACCGGTTGAGCCGTCTAAAACTAATAAAATTTCATGTGGTGCATCCGGCACAATTTTTTGCATTACTTTTTTTATTTTGGTAAGCTCATTCATCAGATTGATTTTATTATGCAAACGACCGGCTGTATCTATCAAAACAATATCGATATCATTGGCAACAGCAGATTGTAAAGTATCAAAAACAACGGACGCCGGATCACTTCCCATTTTTTGTTTGATAATGGGAATATTTACCCTATCAGCCCAGATTTGCAGTTGATCTATAGCTGCTGCTCTAAAAGTATCAGCTGCTCCCAACATCACTTTTTTGCCTTCATTTTTATATTTATGCGCAAGTTTACCAATAGTAGTCGTCTTACCAACTCCATTGACTCCTACAACCATAATCACATAAGGTTTGGTTGTTTCCGGTGAAAATTTAAGTGCATTATTATCCTCATTCTCAGCCAATAAGCCGGCTATTTCTTCTCGTAAGATTTTATTAAGTTCATTAGTACCCAAATATTTATCTTTAGCAACACGTTTTTCTATCCGGTCGATAATTTTTAGTGTAGTATCAACTCCTACATCTGAGGTAATCAAGACTTCTTCCAAGTCATCTAAAACATCATCATCTACTTTTGATTTTCCGGCAACGGCTTTAGACAGCTTTGAAAAAAAACTTTTCTTAGATTTTTCCAAGCCTTTGTCCAAGCTTTCTTTTTTTTGTTTTGAAAATATTTTTTTAAACATACGTTGTTTATTTAATCTGCACGAAAATACTATTTTTCCTATCAATATCCAAAAGCCAAAAAAATAAAAAAAAAATCCAACCTTTGTTTAAGATTGGATTTTAAAATTAGAAATTTTTAAAAAATTTATTTCTTGAAAAAATCTTTTGCCGCAGCGGCATTTAGCATTTTTTCTTCAAAGACATATGCACCTGTTTTAGGTGATTTCTTCATACGTATCACTTTTGTGAATTTTTTGGAACCTGTTTGTAAGGTTGCTACTGTTTTCTTTGCCATGTCTTATAATTATTTAATTTCTTTGTGTAGCGTATGTTTACGCATGATAGGATTGTATTTTTTCAACTCTAACCTCCCCGGTGTATTCTTACGGTTTTTGGTAGTAATATATCTTGAAGTGCCCGGAAGTCCACTATTCTTGTGTTCAGTACATTCTAAAATGACTTGAACTCTGTTACCTTTTGCTTTCTTTGCCATGATTCTCTAGATTTAAACGTTTCTTGTTAGATAGCCCTTTGCTTTTGCATCTTTAATAGCAGCAGCAATACCCTTTTTATCAATAATTTTTAATCCTGCTTTTGAAACTTTTAAGGTTACCCAGCGGTCTTCTTCAGGAATATAAAATTTCTTTTTAAAAAGATTAATATCAAATCTTCTTTTGGTTTTGTTGTGAGCATGAGAAACATTATTTCCCATCATCACCTTTTTCCCTGTTATTTCACAAACTCTCGACATCTCGCTTTATTTTTCTTATTCAAAATTGAGTGCAAATTTATAAATTATTTTTAACTAAGCAAACAAATTTTATCTAATTTTTTACTAAAAAATAATTTTAGAGAAACTTAAACACAATTTTATCACAAATTACAGCATTTTATAACCTAGGTTCAAACCTACTCCGCCATAAGTTACCGGACTGTAATTAACTTGAACAAAAAACCGATTCCAATCGCCACGTATTCCAAAATCTAATTTAGTTCTTGAAAAGTTATTTTCAATATCTAACGGATCATTTACATCATCTGCTACGACAGACCCTGTACCTGTAGGGTCAGCAGCATAAACCGGATAGGTGCCGATTACCATAATATGAGAACTACCTAAATTGACACCACCACCGGCAAAAACATTAATATGTTTGCTAATATTATAATCAAAGTAGGCTGCTAAATTAATACTGGTATAATCCACATTTATCTCTTGATTATCATAGGGACCGGTGGTAT
>JALWLE010000050.1 GCA_026996605.1 Flavobacteriales bacterium | reverse complement strand
CGTATTGGTCCTATTCATCAAACAATGTTGTTTGCAGACTATAGTTATAGTATTCAAACTACTGACAATGCTAAGTTGGCTTTCGGATTAAAAGCCGGTGTCAATTTGTTACAAGCAGACTTAACGGCATTGCATAGTAATCAAGGTGGTGACCAAGCTATTTATAACGTTGATAACCGTTTATTACCCAATGTTGGAGTAGGTGTTTATTACTATTCTGATAAGGGTTATGTTGGTTTATCGGCACCAAAACTCTTACAACAACGTATTGCCAGTTATGATAATGGCAATTTGACCGAGGATGTAGAGCGTAGGCATTACTTTTTAATAGGAGGATATGTCTTTGATTTGAGTGAGAATATTAAATTTAAACCTAGCTTTTTAGTCAAAGCTGTTCAAGGCGCTCCTTTATCAGTTGATTTATCCGGCAACTTCTTTTTCAACGATAAATTCGGTATTGGTTTGGCTCACCGTTTTGATGATAGTTTTTCGGGTTTATTGCAGTATTATGTCACACCGCAGTTCCGAATTGGCTATGCCTATGATTTTACGACGACCGAGTTGCGTCACTACAATAGTGGTTCACACGAATTGATGGTCGGATACGACTTCAACTTTATCGATGATACACGAATTCGTTCACCGCGATTCTTTTAACCAAAAAATAATAAGAAATGAAAATATATACCAAACAACATATAGTTTTAGTGCTGTTAAGTCTGATAATTGGTTTTTCAGCATCGGCTCAAAGTTTGAGATTAAAGAAAGCTAATAAGTATTATAAAGAATATTCTTACGATAAAGCTATTCGTGCTTATGAATCCATAGATGATAAGACCCCTACTATTTATCGCAATTTGGCAAAGAGTTATTTAATGCTAAATAATCTTGACAAAGCCGAAGAAAATTATTCATCCTTGATGAGTAGTGGTGCTTATCAGCCGGATGATGTGTATGATTACGCTTCGGTATTGATGATGAATAAGAAATATGACGAAGCTGCCAATTGGATGGAGAAGTTTTATAAACTAAAGCCGGATGACAGTAGGGCAAAAGCATTTATGGCAAACCCTTTATATTATAGAGATTTGTTAAAATCCGATCCGAAAATGATTTTAAACAATCTGGATACTAATACACCCTATGAAGATTTTTCACCGGTTTATTACAAAGACGGTGAAGTTGTTTTTGCATCCAGTAGAGACAATAGTCATTTGGTGAACAGAAAATGGAACGGAAACCGTCAACCTTTTTTAGATTTATATTTGGCTGATTTGACTGATGGGAATAATTTAACCAATGTCAGAAAATTCAATGAAGTGGTTAATAAGAAATACCATGATGCACCCGCAACATTTAACCAAGCGGGAGATTATATGATTGTTACCAGAAATATTTACAATGATGATAAACTAACAGACAACAAATTGTGGTTATACGAATCACATTTGATAGACAACAGTTACTGGGACGAACCAACACCATTATATTTCAATGATGCACATTTTTCCAACGGTCAAGCAACACTAAGTCCAGACGGCAAAGTGATGTATTTTGCATCTGATCGTCCGGGTGGTTTTGGTGGTACTGACATTTATAAAAGCGTTAAAGGCGCAGATGGTAAGTGGAGTGCCCCTGAAAACTTAGGACCGAAAATTAATAGTGAAGGTAATGAAATGTTTCCTTACTATGATGCCAAAGGCGGCTATCTGTTTTTTTCATCCAACGGTTGGCCCGGTTTAGGCGGTTTAGATGTTTTTGTAACGAAAGTCAAAAGAGACGGCAGTTATACCCAACCGCAAAATCTAGGAGCACCGATAAATTCCAATAGAGATGACTTTGGATTTATCTATAAACAAGATGGCAGCGGCTTTGTATCGAGCAATAGAGCAGGCGGTAAGGGCGATGATGACATCTACTCCTATAAAAACATGCCTAAATTCCAAGATAAAATCAAAGAATGCTACCTGAGTGGAACCATTACAGACAAAACCACACAAGAACCTTTGGCATATGCTCAAGTTATTCTGACCGATGCAGCCGGCAACAAACTCAAGGAAGTAGAGACCAAAGCCGACGGTAAATACGATTTTGGCATAGACTGTGGCAATGTATATAATGTCTTGGTATTGAGACAACCCTATAATGAAGCCAAGGCAAATATCGACACCAAAACTTATGACACACCGAATATTGTTAAAGATTTTGCGCTGGAAAAACCCGGTGAAAAAATACTTGAAAAAGAACAATTATGTGACCATAAGATTGCCCCGATTTACTATGATTTGGATAAGTTCTATATCAGATTCAAGGATAAATTAAAATTGGATAAAATAGTTACCTTGATGAACAAATATCCGGAAATGAAATTGGAAATATCTTCTTATACAGATGCTAGAGCCAGTAAACCTTACAATGTCAAATTGTCTAAAAACAGAACCATGTCAGCCGTTAATTACTTGACTTCACATGGTATCAGTAAAGACCGTTTGGTAGCCAAATGGTTTGGTGAGTTGTATCCTGTCAACGGCTGTGTGGATGGTGTAAAATGTAGCGAAGCAGAACATCAACTCAATCGTAGAACGGAATTTAAGGTATTGAATTGTGAATAATAATTTTATATCTTAAATAGTATAAACAAGCCGGCTGCAAATTTTTGCAGCCGGCTTGTTTATTACCTATTTTCAAATTGACATATTTACCGAGTTCTTTTTTTCCGTATTTTTACCTAAAAATTTCAATGTCTCAACTTAAATCATACGCCAAGTTACATTTTATCATCTTTATTTGGGGATTTACCGCTGTTTTGGGGGCATTAATTCATTTGGATTATTTAGCTTTGACTTGGTATCGTATGGGCTTAGCTTCTACATTGTTATTCATTTACATTTTAGTATCCCGTAAAGAACGTCATTTGTTAAGTCTGATTAATATCAAACAACAAGGGCGATATATTTTAGGGGGTATTATTATCGCATTGCATTGGTTGGCATTTTTTTATGCCATAAAGGTATCTAATGTTTCTATTACTTTGGTTACTATGTCGAGCGGGGCATTTTTTACATCTTTGCTTGAGCCTGTTTTGTTTAAACGCAAAATTTATATATATGAAATACTGTTGGGTATATTGATTTTAGTTGGATTTTTTATTTTGCTTAAAGTTGAAAAAATTGATTTTACCGGTGTCCTTTTCGCCTTAATTGCCGCTTTCTTATCCGGCTTATTTTCCGTTCTTAATGGTTTATACATCAAGCAACAATCCGGTGTACAACTATCTTTTTTTCAGTTGTTTTATGGTTTTGCATTTTTGAGTTTGGTATTATTGTTACGTGGCGATTTACTTCGATTATCTGTTCCGGAACCTTTGGATTGGCTATTTTTATTCATTTTAGCAAGTATTTGTACGGCTTATGCTTTTACGGCGTCTATCTCTTTAATGAAACATTTGAGCCCTTATACCGTAATGTTGTCCATTAATTTAGAACCGGTTTATGGTATTGTTTTAGCTGTTTTGGTTTTAGGTGATAAAGAAAAGATGTCACAAGGTTTTTATTTGGGAGCGCTCATGATATTGATAATCATTATTTTAAACAGTGTTATTAAATATAAGTTTCAAAAAAAGACCGATTAAATGTTAATGTCTTATGAAGATTTAGATTATTTTTTTACTTTTACACAATTAATCAATTCACAACTAACTATGGAATATTTAGATTTTGAAAAACCAATACAAGAACTGGAAGAAAATCTTAAAAAATGTTATGAAATAGCCGAAGAAACCGGTATTGATACGGGTTGTAAAAAAATAGAAAAAGAAATAGAAAAGAAACAAAAAGAGATTTTTAAAAAATTAACCCCTTGGCAACGGGTACAATTATCACGGCATCCGGACCGTCCTTTTACATTAGATTATATTAAGGCGTTGGCAGGTGATACTTTTATTGAATTACATGGCGACCGTAATTTTGCCGATGACAAAGCCATGATTGGCGGATTGGGCAAAATAGGCGACCAATCTTATATGTTTATCGGTATGCAAAAAGGTCGCAATACCAAAGAGCGCAAATATCGCAATTTCGGTATGGCAAATCCCGAAGGCTATCGCAAGGCTTTACGATTGATGAAAATGGCTGAAAAATTCGGTATTCCGGTAGTGACCTTGATTGATACCCCGGGGGCATATCCGGGTATAGAAGCCGAAGAGCGCGGACAAGGCGAAGCTATTGCCCGTAATATTTTGGAAATGACTAAACTGGAAACGCCGATTATCACTATAATTATTGGTGAAGGGGCATCCGGTGGCGCCTTGGGAATTGGGGTCGGCGATAGAGTTTATATGCTGGAAAATACTTGGTATTCAGTCATTTCACCGGAATCTTGCTCGTCTATTCTTTGGCGCAGTTGGGAATTTAAAGAACAAGCAGCAAATGCTCTGAAATTAACCGCACCAGATATGCTCAAGTTGGGCTTGATTGATGAAATTATTCCGGAGCCTGTTGGTGGCGCTCATCGACATCCTGATGAAACTTTTCAATCGGTTGCCAAAAAAATTGTAACCACCTATGCTGAATTAAAAAATATTCCTAAAGACCAATTAGTCGAACAGCGTATGACAAAATATGCTAAAATGGGTGAGTTTACCGAAAAATAAGTACCATGACCTTAAGACAAAAACTTTTAACACTTGATATTGTTGTTTTATTGGCAATAGCCGTTTTTTCGCTATTAATGAATGATACCGGTAAACAAGACATATTGATAAAATATTTTATCCCGATTATGTTAACCGCTTATTTCATAGGAAGATATATCCCGTTGCAAATCGTCAAAAAACATTTAAACAATCAAAATAAATAAGAAAAGGTATGCCGTTTGGCGTGCCTTTTTAGTATGTGTCTTTTAGTTCACTAAAATGTGTTCTTGGTAAATGAATCGGTCCGAAATTAAAATATATAAAACTAATGAAGGAAAAACTTCAATTGAAGTAAAGCTTGAAAAGGATACGGTTTGGCTTAATCTAAATCAAATATCGGAACTTTTTGAAAGAGATAAATCTGTAATTTCCAGACATATAAAGAACATTTTTAAGGAAGGTGAATTAGAAAGGGCTTCAACTGTTGCAAAATATGCAACAGTTCAAAAAGAAGGAAATAGAAAAATTATTAGAAATATTGAATTTTTTAATCTTGATGTAATTATTTCTGTCGGATACCGAATTAAATCAAAACGTGGTACACAATTCAGAATTTGGGCAAACAATATATTAAAAGACTATTTAATAAAAGGATATACAATTAATCAACAAAGATTAGAAAAACAACTAGAACAATTTAACAAGTTAAAAGAGACATTAAAAATACTCGGGAATACACTTGAATATAAGCAATTATCAAATGACGAAAGTAAAGGATTGCTACAAATAGTATCAGATTATTCTTATGCTCTTGAAATTCTCGACCAATATGATCGCCAATCATTAAAGATTGAAAATATATCAAAAAAGGAAATATATCAATTAAGCTATGAAGAAGCAATTAAACAGATAGAATTTGTAAAACAAACTTTTGGAAATAGTGAATTATTTGGACATGAGAAAGATGATTCTTTTAAGAGTTCTATATCAACAATTTATCAAACTTTTGATGGGATAGACTTATATCCGAGTGTAGAAGAGAAGGCAGCTAATCTTTTGTATTTTATAGTAAAGAATCATTCTTTTTCTGATGGGAATAAAAGAATAGCAGCATTCATCTTTTTATATTTCCTTGAAAAAAAATGCGTTACTTTTTTCAAAAAACGGAAAAAAAAGGATAGCAGATAATGCTTTAGTTGCCTTGACATTGATGATTGCCGTAAGCAAACCGGAAGAAAAAAATACAATGATAAAAGTAATTGTGAATTTAATAAATAAAAATAATTAATAATAATAATCATAATAAAAAATCATTAAGAACTAGCTACTCGTTACTAGCTACTCGATACTAAAAAATAAACATTATGAACGATAAAATAGCCAAATTACAACCCGTTGAAATATGGGAAAATTTTGTTGCGCTCAATGCAGTGCCACGCCCTTCAAAAAAAGAAGAAAAAGTACGACAATTCATGCTCAATTTCGGAAAAAGTCTCGGTTTGGAAACTTTTGAAGATAAAATTGGCAATATCATTATCAAAAAACCGGCAACACCCGGTATGGAAAATCGTAAAACTGTTGCTTTACAATCACATTTGGATATGGTGCCGCAAAAAAACAAAGGTACAGACCACGATTTTGAAAAAGACGGTATCAAAATGCTTATCGATGGCGATTGGGTAACTGCTGACGATACGACGCTTGGTGCTGATAACGGTATCGGGGTGGCTGCCATTATGGGATTATTAGCATCTAAAGATATTCCGCACCCGGCTTTGGAAGCCCTTTTTACCATTGACGAAGAAACCGGAATGACCGGCGCACAAAATCTAGAAGAAGGTATTTTGGATGCCGAGATTATGCTGAATTTGGATACCGAAGAAGACGATGAATTGGATATCGGTTGTGCCGGTGGTATTGATATCACGGCAACCGGCACTTACCAAGAAGAAAACACCGGTAAAAATAACAAAGCTTATACTGTTAAAGTCAAAGGTTTGACAGGCGGGCATTCCGGTATGGATATACATTTATATCGTGGCAATGCCAATAAAATATTGAACCGTTTGTTGTATGAAGGCGCCCCTTGCGGATTGCGTGTTGCCGAAATTCATGGGGGTGGCTTACGCAATGCGATTCCACGTGAAGCTGAAGCTATAGTGGTTTTGCCGGCTGATAAGGAAGCAAAAATCTTAAAAGCCATGAAAGATTTGTCTGAAACCATTAAGGTGGAACAAGCCAAACAAGACCCTGATTTGACTTTTGTTTTTGAACAGGTTGATTTGCCAGAAAAGATAATGAACAAAGAAGCGCAAGATAAATTAATCAAAACCATATATGTAGCGCACAACGGTGTTTACAGAATGAGTCCGGATATGGAAGATTTGGTTGAAACTTCTAATAATGTGGCTAGTGTCAATGTTGCCAATGGAAAAATCCAAATAGATAATTTGACGCGTTCCAGTGTCGAAAGTACCAAAAGAGATTTGGCTAACAATCTGAAAAGTGCTTATGAATTAGGTGGATTGGAAGTGGAATTATCCGGTTCTTACCCGGGTTGGAAACCCGATCCCGATGCACAAATATTGTCAGTAATGACAGATTTGTACGAAAAAATGTATAATGAAAAACCCAAAGTTGTGGCATGTCATGCCGGATTGGAATGTGGTATCATCAAATCACATTATCCCAATATGGAAATGATTTCTTTCGGACCGACCATTCAAGGCGCACATTCGCCCGATGAAAGAGTCAATATAGAATCCGTCCAAAAATTTTGGGAATATCTAAAAGAAACTTTGAAAAATATACCTGAAAAGAGTTGAAAGTTGAAAGTGCGACTGTCATTTCGACAGAGCGACTCTAGAAGCGACGAGAAACCTTGGCTTAATAATATCATTTACATAATAGAATGAGATTCCTCGTCGCTTTACTTCCTGCGGTCGTAAAGCTCTGTCGGAATGACATCAAATCAAATAACCGATTAACCGATTAACCAAATAACCGATTAACCAATGAAACAAGACAAACAAATATTTGATTTAATACAAAAAGAAACTATCAGACAAACCGAAGGTTTGGAGCTGATTGCATCCGAAAATTATGTCAGTAATGAAGTGATGCAAGCTATGGGATCCGTATTAACCAATAAATATGCCGAAGGCTATCCGGGTAAGCGCTATTATGGCGGTTGCGAAGTGGTAGATGAAGTAGAGCAACTGGCTATTGATCGTGCCAAAGAACTTTTTGGTGCGGAATATGCCAATGTACAACCGCATTCCGGTTCGCAAGCCAATGCAGCAGTCTATTTTGCCGTACTGCAACCCAGTGACACGATGATGGGATTCGATTTATCTCACGGCGGACACTTGACGCATGGTTCACCGGTTAATTTTTCCGGAAAATTATATAATATTGTGTCCTATGGCGTGGACGAAGCGACCGGTCGTATAGATTATGACAAAATGCGAGAAACGGCTCTGAAACACAAACCTAAATTAATTGTAGCAGGCGCATCATCCTATTCACGTGATATGGATTTTGCCAAATTCAGAGAAGTTGCTGATGAAGTAGGCGCCTTGTTGATGGCAGATATCTCACACCCCAGTGGTTTGATAGCCAAAGGCATACTCAACGACCCGATGCCTTATGCACATATCGTCACTACGACAACTCACAAAACGCTACGCGGTCCGCGAGGTGGCTTGATTTTAATGGGAAAAAACTTTGAAAACCCTATGGGACTTAAAACCCCCAAAGGTAAAATCAGAATGATGTCAGCCGTTCTTAATTCGGCAGTTTTTCCGGGTATGCAAGGTGGTCCTTTAGAACACATTATTGCCGCCAAAGCCGTCGCTTTTAACGAAGCGCTGCAAGATGATTATATGGAATATATCTTACAAGTTCGTAAAAATGCCAAAGCTCTAGCCAAAGCATTAGTTGATAGAGATTACAAAGTTATTTCAGGTGGTACCGACAATCATATGATGTTAATAGATTTACGCAACAAAGGTGTTACCGGTAAAGAGGCTGAAAATGCTTTGGTTCGAGCCCATATCACTGTAAATAAAAATATGGTACCTTTTGATGATAAATCCCCCTTCATCACATCCGGTATTCGTATCGGTACACCGGCAGTAACTACGCGCGGTTTGATCGAAGAAGATATGGAACGTATTGCCTTTTTTATAGATAATGTTATAGAGAACATAGAAAATGATACAATTATTCACGATACTCAAAACGAAATAGCCAATTGGATGAAAGAAAAACCTTTATTTGTAAAATAATTTTGATATTAAAAAAATATTAGTAAATTTGTAATGAAATTTAAAAACTAACCATTATGAGCAAATTTGATGATGTAGTAGCAAAAGCTGCTGACCAACTAAAAAAAGTAGGCGTTAAAGCCGATGACGGATTATTAAGAGCCATTGCCAAATCACAAGGTCCATCTATCTATTTAAGAGATGCTTCTTTAGTATCTTGTGGTGATGAGGTTGAACTTAAAAGAGTTGAGGATAATTTTATTGTAAAAAAACTCGGTGTAACTGATGAAGCTGCCATTAAAAAAGCTTTAGAAAGCACATGTGCCAAGTTTAAAGATGTTCGTCAAAAAATGCGTGTCGCTTTTTACTATGTACTTGTTAAAGAGTTGAAAAAAGAATCTTATTTTGCTTAAACCAAAGTGAAAATTCAATTAAAAGCTCGCTTAATGGCGGGCTTTTTTTGTGAAAACACACTGAAAGTTCGTAAATTATCCCTATTTTTGCCAAACAATTAAAATAGTATTTATCATGCAAATTGAACAAAAAGATTTAGATAATTTAACGGCACAAATAAGCATCAAAATAGATGAAAATGATTATGCTGACAAAGTAGAAAAAAAGCTAAAAGACTTTAGAAAAAAATTTGAAATGCCCGGATTTCGTAAGGGTAAGGTCCCGATGACCTTAATCAAACAAAAATACGAGCGGGGATTGATTGCCGAAGAAGTTAATAATCAAATGCAAGAAGCCATCAATAAATATTTGGTTGATAATAAAATTGCTATTTTAGGTTATCCGATTCCTTCTGAAAAACAACAAGAAATAGATTGGTTTACAGCAAAGGAATTCGAATTTAATTATGATATAGGCAAAGCACCAGATATTGAGATTGACTTGTCAAAATTAGAAGATATAACTGACTACAAAATTACAGCCGACAAAAAAATGATAGACGAAGAAGTTGTTAAAATACAGCAGCAATACGGTAGTTTTTCTGATTTAGATGAGGTCAAAAAAGATAGTTATGTTTTAGGGACTTTTACCAATGAAGCAGAAAGTATCAACAGTCAAACAACCGTAAATATGGCAGATTTGACCGCTTCGGCACAAAAAGCATTATTGGGTAAGAAAAAAGATGATATTGTCGAATTGCAATCAACAGACTTGTATAAAGACCCCCATACAATGATGCACGCTTTAAATATTGATCATGACAAAGTACATGGCTTGGATGTGCCTTTGCAATTTGAAGTAAACGGTGTATTTGAACTAAAGCCGGCAGAAATCAACAAGGAACTTTTGGATAAAGTATTTGGCGAAGGTAATATAGAAGATGAAGAGACTTTACGAAAATTCATTAAAGAAGATATTGAAAAACAACTAGAGCAAGTATCGGATAACCAATTACTAAACGAGGTTACCTATAAACTTTTGGAGACCGTAGAAGTTAATTTACCTGCCGATTTCCTAAAACGCTGGATTGAAATCGATTCGGAAGGTAAAATTACCGGTGAAAAAGCCGATGAAGAATATAAAAAGGCAGAAAAAGGACTAAAATACCAGTTAATTGAAGAAGCTGTTGCTAAAAAATACGGTATAAAAGTAACCTATGACGAATTGTTGGCATTGGTAAAAGATTTATTGAAAATGCAAATGTTACAATACGGACAACAATTACCCGATGAAGAGCAAGTGGAAGAAATTGCCCATAATGTATTGAAAAATGAAGAAGAAGTCAAACGTTTAAGTGATCAAATCATTAAGAAAAAACTGGTTAAACTCTATAAAGAACAAGTGCCGGTTCAAAAGAAACGCATTGGATACAATAAATTTTTAGATTTAGATAAATAACGAGGAATGAGGAGTGCGAAAAGCAAATCTGAAATGACAAAAAACACCGGTCATTTTGGTAAATTCCGATGAAAATCGGGATCACTAGGCGACCTTTGTTTCGAAAAGTAATAAAGCCCCGACATCGGACATCAGACAAAAATCTGACATCTAAAATCGTAAATCTGAAATGAAATAAATCCTCAATTCCTCAAATTCGATGCAGAATTATTGTATGAAGTAAAAAAAGCAAACATAAGAAAGCAAAATATTCAATGAAGCACAATAAGTCCTCATTTCCTCAAATTATAAGTAGGATTTTGGTATGAATTAAATAATAAACATATATGAATAAAATATTCAAATTTAGCAGAGTATAATCCTCAATTCCTCAAATAATCGATTAACCAGATAACCAAATCACCATATAATTATGAACAATTTAGGTAAAGATTTTAGAAAATTTGCACAAGACAAAAAACGCATCAGCAGTTTAACACTTGATGCTTTTGAAAATAGCATGACCCCTTATATTATTGAAGAACGGCAACTCAATGTGGCACAAATGGATGTGTTTTCACGGTTGATGATGGACCGTATTATTTTTCTAGGTACTGCCATTGATGACCATGTTGCAAATATTTTGCAAGCACAGCTGTTATTTTTAGAAAGTTTGGATGCGAGTAAAGATATTCAAATTTATATCAATTCGCCCGGTGGTGGCGTCTATGCCGGTTTGGGTATTTATGATACCATGCAATATATTCGCCCCGATGTCGCCACTATTTGCACCGGATTAGCGGCATCTATGGGAGCGGTCTTATTAGCCGCCGGTTCCAAAGGTAAACGCGCTGCATTACCACACTCAAGGGTTATGATTCATCAACCGCTCGGTGGTGCGCAAGGACAAGCATCCGATATTGAAATTACAGCACGTGAAATTTTAAAACTAAAAGACGAATTATACGAAATTTTAGCCAAGCATACCGGACAAGATATTAAGAAAATTGAAGAAGATGCTGATAGAGATTACTGGATGCGTGCCGATGAAGCTAAAAAATACGGCTTGATAGATGAAGTTTTAATCAGAAAAAATTAAGGTTAAATGAGTGAAAAACATTGCTCTTTTTGCGGACGCCCTGAATCTATGGTGGATATGCTTATTTCGGGCGTTGATGGCTATATCTGTAATGATTGCGCCCGGCAAGCTTATGAGATAACACGAGCAGAATTTCAAAATAATCATGGAGACGATTTTATCGCTGATTTAGATGAGCTGAAAAAGCCTAAAGACATTTTTGCCTATCTTAACCAATATGTCATTGGACAAGATGAAGCCAAAAAAACGCTGGCGGTTGCTGTTTATAATCATTATAAACGTTTGTTGCAACAAGACACACAAGATGATGTCGAAATAGAAAAGAGCAACGTCATCATGATAGGGGAGACCGGTACCGGTAAAACTTTAATGGCACGTACCATAGCCAAAATGCTCGATGTGCCTTTTGCCATTGTCGATGCTACGGTTTTAACACAAGCCGGTTATGTAGGTGAAGATGTCGAAACTATTTTAACACGCTTGTTGCAAGCCGCTGATTATGATGTGGCAAAAGCCGAGCGTGGTATCGTCTTTATTGACGAAATAGATAAAATTGCCCGTAAAGGTGACAATCCGTCCATTACCCGCGATGTTTCCGGAGAAGGAGTACAACAGGCTTTGTTAAAACTCTTGGAAGGTACCACGGTTAATGTCCCCCCGCAAGGTGGTCGTAAACATCCCAATCAAGAATTTATCAAAGTTAATACACAAAATATTTTGTTTATCGCCGGTGGTGCTTTTGCCGGCATCGATAAGATTATCAGTAAGCGCATTAATATGAAACCTTTGGGGTATCAAGCCCAAAAACAAGAACAAATAGATGAAGATAATATTTTGCGCTATGCCATTCCTACCGATTTGCGTAAATACGGTTTAATCCCTGAAATTATCGGGCGTTTACCGGTATTGACCTATTTAAACAGTTTGGATAAAGAAAGCCTGAAACGAATCTTAACCGAACCTAAAAACGCCTTAATCAAACAATACAAAAAACTCTTTGAAATGGATGGTATTCATCTGATTATCAAAGAAGAAGCTTTAGATTATATTGTTGATAAAGCTATTGAATACAAATTAGGTGCGCGTGGTTTGCGATCTTTGGTAGAAGCGACGCTTAAAGACGATATGTTTGCTCTGCCCGGAACCAGACGAAAAAAATTGGTGGTCGATAAAAATTATGTTGATAAAAAATTATCTCAAACTTTGCTTGATAAAATAAGAAAAGCTTCTTAAACACAAACGGTGATCATTGACCAACGATTTTTTTTCTTGTCTTTTATAGTTTTACAAACTTTTTATGAACTATACCACTTTCGGCTTTTAAACGGTAAAGATAAGTACCCGGTGGTAGTTGCGATATGTTTATGCCTATTAGATTTTTGCCTTCTTGTAAATCATAACGGTTTGTCCAGACTTTTCTACCGTTGATGTCAAATAAAGAAATAAGAACCAGTTCCGGTTGTTTGGCGGTTATTTTCAAATGTAAGATATCTTTTGCCGGCACCGGATATGCAAGCATTTGTTGTATATTCAAATTATCGGTAATACCGGCGGGATAATCAATAACAATGTTATCAATCATAAGCCAATTACCCGGAAAATTACCCGAAAAAGCATTAAACTGTAAGGTATCCGGAACATTTGTTAAATTGATAGGTATATTTTCATGTTGATAAACATTGACATCACTTTGATAAGACCTGCCAAAATACCCTATTTCCTGCCCATTAAGTTTGAAAATAAATTGCACGTTAGGGTCAAAATCGGCATGACCGGCATAGTGGACCTTATAATCCCAACTGATGGCATCGGGTATCTGACTAAGCGCTAAACCACCGGAGAAGGGCCAATCATCAATAATGCCGTTCGTTATTGCCCCTACTATGGTATCCTGTTCTTGATTGACTACCGTGTTTAATTTGACAGCATAATTCCCGTCTGTTGCGTCATTAACTTTTTCTACTGACAAAGGGGTGCTATTGATATCCCATTTTAAACTACTGTCAAAATCATTGGGATAGGAAACTGTACGAACGTCCCAGTTTTCAAAACTATAATTAGGTATAGGCGGAAGCAATTGATTACCGGATTTTAAACTGATACTGTCAAACTGAATCCAACTACCGTTTTCCATGCCTGTATTTTCAACATTTGAACTGGCAACTCCAAACATCATTGTGTCTGAAACAACCGCTTGGTGCATTTGAGTCGGATAACAAAATCTAGTCCATGTATTAGTATTTCTATCCGCTGCAAATCTGTAAATGCCGCCTCCGACAACAAGACCGTTTTTTTTAAAAATTCCAACTAATAAGGCAGAATCTTGTGCAATCAAATTTGCTTTATAATAACCACAAATAGAATCAACATGCTGACTGTATTGCTATACCACCAGAAAAACTATCGCCATCAAAATTGATAAAAAAGCCGGTTTCAAGTTCAAAATCTCCTTGTCGCGTTTCCAGTTTAACCGAATATTGTCCATGGACGGCATCGCTTGATTGTTCTATAATACCGTAATTCTCATCACCGGAATCGCGGTAATCTTGCAAGGATTTAAAAGTTTGGTCTGTCCAGTTTTCAAAACTGTGATTGGTTATCTGTGGGTTTTGTGCATATAGAGTACTATAAAATCCGAATAAAATTGAAAGAAATAATAATGGCTTCATAATTTTATTTTTAAGTTAAAATCTATTTTTTATAAAGTTAGAATCATTTCTTTTATAATGTCAATGATTTATATCAGAAACTTGTAAATTTTTATAATAATTTACTTATTTAAATCAGCTGTTTAAGTACATTATTTAATTATATTTGTGGCGAATTGGATGATTTATTAATGTTTTTTCGGATTTATCAATTCTAATATTAAAATAAAATTTTATGAAATACGATATTATTGTTTTGGGCAGTGGTCCCGGCGGTTATGTAACGGCTATCAGAGCGGCACAACTAGGTTTTAAAACGGCTATTATCGAAAAAGAAAATCTCGGTGGGGTTTGTTTAAACTGGGGCTGTATTCCTACTAAAGCCTTGTTAAAAAGCGCACAAGTCTTTGATTATATCAAACATGCCGATGCTTATGGTGTTACTACAGCCGAACCGCAAGCCGATTTTTCTAAAATGGTGTCACGCAGTCGTGAAGTGGCTGAAAGTATGAGTAAAGGTGTCTCATTTTTAATGCGTAAAAATAAAATTACCGTTATCAAGGGTTATGGAAAAGTTTTACCTGAGAAAAAAGTACATATTACACACGAAGATGGTTTGGAATCGGTGCTTGATGCCGATCATATTATCATAGCGACCGGGGCAAGAGCCAGACAATTACCAAATTTGCCTATAGACGGTAAAAAAGTTATCGGTTACCGTCAAGCTATGACTTTGGACCAACAACCTGAATCTATGATTGTGGTTGGTTCGGGCGCAATAGGTGTAGAGTTCGCCTATTTTTATAGCACCATCGGTACTAAAGTAACTATTGTAGAATATTTAGACCGCATCGTACCTTTGGAAGACGAAGAAGTTTCAAAACAATTAGCCCGTTCGTTTAAAAAATCGAAAATCAAAGTCATGACATCTTCTGAATTACTATCGGTTGACACTTCCGGCGATAAAATAAAAGCCTTTGTCAAAACCAAAAAAGGAGAACAGGAATTGGAAGCGGACATTGTGTTGTCGGCGGTCGGTATCAAATCAAATATAGAAAATATAGGCTTGGAAGAAACCGGTATTAAAGTGGAACGGGATAAGATTGTAGTTGATGATTATTATCAAACCAATGTTCCCGGCTATTATGCTATCGGTGATGTGATTAATACGCCAGCCTTAGCGCATGTCGCATCGGCTGAAGGGATTACCTGTGTAGAAAAAATTGCCGGTTTGGATCCGGAACGTATAGATTACAACAATATTCCCGGCGCTGTTTATACCGTACCTGAAATTTCTTCGACCGGCTATACCGAAAAACAAGCTTTGGAAGCCGGACACGATATTTTGGTAGGCAAATTTCCGTTTACCGCCAGTGGTAAAGCCAAAGCAGCCGGACACACCGATGGTTTTATCAAAGTGATTATTGACAAAAAATACGGTGAAATTTTAGGAGCGCATATGATTGGTGCCAATGTAACCGAAATGATTGCCGAAATAGTTGCTGCTCGTAAAGCCGAAGCAACCGGACATACGTTGCTCAAGAGTATTCATCCGCACCCGACTATGAGTGAAGCTATTATGGAAGCAGTAGCAGCAGCTTATGATGAAGTGATTCATTTGTAACCTAAATAATATAAAAAAATACCATTGAACCCCGAAGGGGTGACATTATTATAGATAAAACAATAAAAATAATCCGATGAACCCCGAAGGGGTGACATTATTATAGAATTAAACCACCAAAAATTATGTCAGAAAAAATAAAAGTAAGAACCATGGCGGAATTAGCCGCTGAAGGCAAAGAACCCGAAATTTTGTTTTGGGTGGGCTGTGCCGGTAGTTTTGATGACAGAGCCAAAAAAATTACCAAAGCGTTTACCAAGTTGTTAAATAAAGCCGGTGTTGATTTCGCGGTTTTGGGAACCGAAGAAAGTTGTACCGGAGACCCTGCCAAACGTGCCGGAAACGAATTTTTGTTTCAGATGCAAGCATCGATGAACATTGAAGTAATGAATGGCTATAATGTTAAAAAAATAGTCACCACTTGTCCGCATTGTTATAATACATTCAAAAATGAATATCCTGATTTGGGTGGAAAATATGAAGTATATCACCATACGGAATTGCTACAATCTTTATTAGAAGAAGGTAAACTCAAAGTGGAAGGTGGTACCTATGACGGAATAGATATAACCTATCATGATCCTTGTTATTTGGGACGCGGTAACGGTCAATATGAAGCCCCGCGTAGTGTCTTGCAACAGTTAGAAATAGACATTAAAGAAATGGTACATCATAAGGAAAATTCCGTATGTTGTGGCGCCGGTGGTGCGCAAATGTTTAAGGAAGCCGAACCGCAAAAAGAAGAAATTTTTGTGATGCGTACCCGTGAAGCTTTAGAAACCAATCCCAAAGTTATAGCTACGGCTTGTGCTTTTTGTAATACCATGATTACCGACGGTGTTAAACACTACAACAAAGAGCAAGAAGTTAAAGTCTTAGATATAGCCGAGATTTTGATTGAAGGGGTAAAATAAGTTTTTAGTAACGAGTAACGAGTAGTAAGTAACAAGTAGCAAGTTGATGATGGATAGGATTAATTGAAAATGGAATAAGGAGAATTGAAAATTAACAGGTGGGACACTTATGCAAGCTCAGTAATTGAATCTTAAAGGTTATAAAATATGACGTACTTTGTCATTTCGAAGGAGGAACGACTGAGAAATCTTAATATCGAAATGGAGATTTCTCACTACGTTTGAAATGACAGGAAAATGTTCGAAATGACACAGGACATAAAAAAACCGCCTGAAATTTTCAAGCGGTTTTTTTATAATTTTAAAAGCAAACTTATTTAATATATTCTACTTCTTTCTTTTTTTCGGTAGTTAAAAATTTGGTAAAGCCCTGTGCAATCATCCATTTATCACTATAGATTTTTCCCATATATCTCGAACCGTGATCAGGGAAGATTAAAACCACATGACTATTTTCATCAAAAAAACCGGCTTTGTCATATAAATGAGCCGCTTCAAGTGCAGCTCCACTGGTATAACCGGCAAAAATTCCTTCTTTAAGCGCTAATTGTCTGGCTTTGTAGGCGGCATTTTCATCGGTAACTTTCATAAAGTTGTCGATTAAATCAAAATCGGTTGCTGTCGGAATCAAATTTTTGCCCAAACCTTCTATACGGTACGAATAGATTTCATTGGTATCAAATACCCCTGTTTCATGGTATTTTTTTAAGGCGGAACCGTAAGCATCTACACCGAGTATTTTGATGTCAGGATTTTTTTCTTTTAGATATCTGGCGATTCCTGAAATGGTACCGCCGGTAGCAGCACACGCAATGACATGCGTTACTTTACCTTCGGTTTGATCCCAAATTTCAACACCGGATGAAAAGTAGTGTGCTTTGATATTCAGTTCATTAAAATACTGATTGACATAAAGCGAACCGGGATTTTCTTCGTGTAAACGTTGGGCTACGGAATAGTATGAACGTGGATCTTCTGCCGCCACTTCCGAAGGACAGACATAAACTTCCGCCCCCATAGTTTTGAGCATATTGATTTTGTCTTCGGTGGCTTTATCTTTAACCGCCAGCATAACTTTGTATCCGCGAACGGCACCAAGCATGGCTAAGCTAAAGCCTGTGTTACCCGAAGTTGTTTCAATAATGGTATCTCCGGGTTTTAGAAGCCCTTCGGCTTCCGCTTTATCAATAATATATTTGGCAATTCTATCTTTGACCGAATCACCGGGATTAAAAGATTCTAATTTGCCGTAAAAATTACCGGTTAAACCTTCCGTTACTTTGTTTAATCTGACTAATGGTGTATCACCTATCAGTTCCAGTACATTATCAACAATCTTAGGATTATTTTTCATCTGTTACCAATTTTCTTTGTTGTTTAGCAGTCTTGTGTATGCATAAACTATGCAAAAGTAAAAATTTTTATCGAATTATCCGGTAATTTGTGTTACAAGTTTATGATTTAGTTTTTTTCTTTTGAAGCAGCTGCTTCCCCATAATAATCAGAACGACGCCTAAAATAGATAAAATTCCTCCGATAATTTGAATTTGTCCGGGTATTTTTTTGAAATATAAATAACTGCCAATCAATACAAAAAGCCCTTTGGTTGATGACAAAATGGCTTTACGGCTAACTTCAATATATTTGATAGCATATAACCCGACAGTAGCTGTTAAAAAAGGACCTAGAAAAGCCCCAATTAAGACATTTTTTAAGGCAGAAGCCGAAATATTAAAAGACAATCCTTGTAATTTCATCATCAAAAGCGAAAATAAAAATAAGTAGGTTATCCGATTGATGGTTAATAATATAGGTGAAAATTTAACGACGTTTAATTTCATCAGGATAGCACTGGTAGCACCGAATAAGGCAAAAAGCAAGATATAAATGCTACCATCTATAAATATTTCCTCGGGTTTAATCCATTTTGGATTGTAACTCAATAAGAATGCAGCTGATAAAGTCAAAATGATACCGATGATTTCCATTTTGTTAAAACGTTCTTTTAAGATGACAAAACCCAAAATCAAAACAAAAACCGGTGTCAAATTACCCATAAATGCCACGATTGCCGGATTGGGCATGGTATTGATAGCTTTGAAAAAAAAAGTGGTAGATGCAATTTCAATCATGCCGAATAAAAATAGTAGCAAGAAGTCTCTTTTTGAGAACTCTTTTACTTTTTTAAATGATTTTTGTTGTAGTGCCAGTATCAAGCTTAAAATCAATCCGGTACCAAACCAATAAAAACCGAATTGCGGCAGTTTGAGTTCTTGCAAGGCGGCTTTGCTAAAAATATAGACGTTGGACATTGCCAATACGCCAATCAAGGTTAAGAGATACCCTTTAGTTTTATCGGGAAGTGTTTGCCAAAATTTTTTCATTTAAAATATTGTAAAATTCTTTGTAAAGAAACATAATATGATAAAGTCATAAGTGATATTTGTTTCCGAAAAGAATTTTTTAATAAAAATATAACAATTATTCTTTTTCTTTCATTTTGATTTGGAATCACTTTCTTGTGCTTGAATAGCCGTAATCAAAACGGTGTTATAGACATCATCTACTGTACAGCCGCGACTAAGATCGTTTACGGGTTTATTCAATCCTTGTAGCATTGG
>JALWLE010000049.1 GCA_026996605.1 Flavobacteriales bacterium | reverse complement strand
ACTTGGTGGTTTGGTAAGCGCTTATCTGATTTGCGATTGTTTATCAAAAATCCTGTCAATACACAAGAGGAACAGCTGTATTTACTGTTAGAAAGTGCTGCCGGCACCCGTTTTGGTAAGCAATACAACTTTGGCCGGATTAAAGATATTGAGAGTTATAAGCGGGCAGTACCTTTGCAGACTTATGAGAGTTTACTACCTTATATTGAGCAAATGATGCGGGGCGAACCGGATGTGTTGTGGCACGGCAAGGTCAAATGGTTTGCCAAGTCGAGCGGAACGACGTCGGCGCGAAGTAAGTTTATACCGGTAACGCAAGAGGCATTGGAATTTAACCACTACCAAGGAGGCAAAGATGTTTTGGCTTTTTATCTGCATAATTATCCTGATTCAAAATTGTTGCAAGGCAAGACGTTGAAACTCGGTGGCAGTAAAAAGCTCTTGAAACACGAAGAGGCGTATGTGGGCGATTTGTCCGCTATTATGATAGATAATATGCCGTTTTGGGCAAATATGGTGACGGTTCCCGAGAAAAAAACCGCACTAATAGCCGATTGGGAAGAAAAATTGGATAAAATCATTGATGAAGCACTGGCATCTAACCTGACCGGACTGGCGGGGGTGCCGTCGTGGATGTTGATGTTTTTAAAAGAAGTATTGCAGCGCACCGGAAAATCACATATTTTGGAAGTGTGGCCCCAATTGGAAGTGTTTTTTCACGGTGGCGTGAGTTTTGCGCCTTATCGTGAGGCGTATCGCAAATTGTTTCCAAGTGGCGCTTTTCATTATATGGAAATTTACAATGCTTCGGAGGGCTTTTTTGCCTTGCAAGACCGCAAAGACAGCGATGATTTGTTGTTAATGCTCAATTATGGTATATTTTATGAATTCATTCCAATGTCGGACTATAAAGGTGTGGATTCAACAAATGTAGTAGCACTGAAAGATGTAGAACCCGGACGTAATTATGCCATGGTTATTTCGACCAATGCCGGATTGTGGCGATACATTTTAGGTGATACCGTTCGTTTTACATCGGTCAAGCCCTACCGGATCAAAATAACCGGACGTACCAAACATTTTGTCAATGCCTTTGGTGAGGAAGTGGTAATAGAAAATGCCGACCGCGCCATAGAAAACGCCGCACGACAAACCGGTGCGGAAATCAAGGAATATACTTTGGCGCCGGTATTTATGCAAACCGACAGGCAAGGGGCGCATCAATGGTTGATAGAATTTGATAAAGAACCGGCAGATTTTGACAAATTTAAAAGGCTTTTGGACGAAACTCTGCAAACGCTTAATTCCGATTATGCCGCCAAGCGCTACAAAAATATGACGATGCAAGCACCGGTTGTAGAAAAAGCCCGATCGGGCTTGTTTTACGATTGGTTGAGCCGGCAAGACAAACTGGGCGGACAAAACAAAGTGCCGCGTTTGTCAAATGACCGTAGGTTGATAGAGGAATTGTTACAATTGAATCAAAAGCCGTAACTTTGTCGGCACGATATTTTGAAAGATGATTAAACTGCAAAAAAACGATTACCAATTACCCAATCTCGAATTGCTTGCCAAACAAGTGGTGGAAGGCACTTTGGTCGGTTTGCATAAAAGTCCGTTTCACGGCTATTCCGCCGAATTTATGGAACATAAAATTTATGCGCCGGGCGAAAGCACGAAATTTATAGATTGGAAATTATTTGGAAAGACCGATAAACTTTACACCAAAAAATTTGAAGATGAAACCAATTTGCGGGCGCATTTTATCATCGATAATTCGTCGTCGATGCATTATCCGTTGCGAGACGGTTTTGATATGGATAATTTGAATAAAATTCAATTTTCGGTCTTGGCAACTGCAGGATTGATGGAAATACTAAAACGTCAACGTGATGCGATTGGTTTGAGTATTTATGCCGATGCCTATGAGTTTTACGCCAAAGAAAAAAATAATCCGAAACATCACCGCTTACTTTTACACCAGCTAGAACAGATGCTCAATGAAACTAACCGGCAAAAGACGACTGAAACCTATCGCTATTTACATGAAATAGCCGAAAATATCCACCGGCGTAGTTTGATAGTGCTTTTTACCGATTTGTGGGAAGTACGCCAAAACAAAACAGAACTCTTTGATGCCCTGCGACACCTGAAATATAACAAGCATCAAGTACTGCTCTTTCATGTTTTTGACAGTAAAACCGAATACAATTTTGACTTTCCTAACAAAGCGACTAAGTTTGTCGATATAGAACACGGCACCCAGCTAAACATCTATCCCGAACAAATTAAATCGGCGTATGAACAAGCCGTAGCGGATTATTTTAAACAGATTAAAGAAAGCTGTTACAAATATCAAATTGATTATATTCCGGCGGATATCAATCTGGGCTTTAAACCGGTTTTGGTGCCGTTTTTATTGGCGAAGTGAAAAAAGGAGATAATTTTATTCATTTATCACTTTAAATTATCGTAATTTAACAATTCGAAATTGTTATTGATAATCTTGTAATGTTATTTGGGAAATAAAATTAATCATTTAGTTTTAATACTGCCATAAATGCCGATTGCGGTATTTGTACATTCCCGACTTGACGCATGCGTTTTTTTCCTTTCTTTTGTTTTTCGAGCAGTTTTCGTTTACGCGAAATATCACCACCGTAACATTTGGCGGTTACATCTTTACGCAGCGCTTTGATGGTTTCGCGGGCAATAATTTTGGCACCGATAGCGGCTTGCACCGGAATGTCAAATTGCTGACGGGGAATCAAACCCCGTAATTTATGCACCATTTTTTTACCGATATCGTAAGCGTTATCGGCATGAACTAAAGCCGAAAGGGCATCAACCGGTTGACCGTTGAGCAAAATATCAACTTTAACGAGTTTGGATTTACGCATGCCTATAGGGTGATAATCAAAAGATGCGTAGCCTTTGGAAACGGTTTTTAAACGGTCATAAAAGTCAAAAACAATTTCAGCCAAGGGCATATCAAAACTCAATTCGACACGTTCGGGCGTTAAATAAACTTGATTGGTTATTTGTCCGCGTTTTTCGAGTGCTAAAGTCATAATAGGTCCGATAAAGTCGGATTTGGTAATGATACTGGCTTTGATATAAGGTTCTTCGACTCTGTCTAATTTGGATGGGTCAGGTAATTCTGAAGGATTGTTTACAATTACCGGTTTATCGGGATGTTTTTTGGTATAAGCGTGATATGAAACGTTAGGGACAGTTGTAATGACGTTCATGTCAAATTCGCGTTCCAAGCGTTCCTGAATAATTTCCATATGCAACATACCGAGAAATCCGGCTCTGAATCCAAAGCCTAAAGCTGCAGATGATTCGGGTTCAAAAGTCAAGCTGGCATCGTTGAGTTGCAGTTTTTCCATAGCACTACGCAGTTCTTCGTATTCATCTGTTTCAACCGGATAAATACCTGCAAAAACCATAGGTTTGACATCTTCAAAACCTTCAATGGGTTTTGTGGTTGGATTGAGTGCATCGGTTATGGTGTCACCTACTTTGACTTCACGGGCATCTTTAATTCCGGATATCAGATAACCGACATCTCCGGTGGTAATTTCAGGTGCCGGTAACTGTTTCAATTTAAGATAACCTACTTCATCTGCATCATAAGTTTTTCCGGTGGCTATAAACTTTATTTTTTGACCTTTTTTGATTTTACCGTTAAAAACCCTAAAATACACTTCCACACCACGATAAGGATTGTAAACCGAGTCGAATATCAGGGCTTGTAGTGGTGCGTCAGGGTTACCTTTCGGTGGCGGAATTTTTTCAATAATGGCAGTTACAATTTTATCAATACCTTCTCCTGTTTTGGCACTTGCCCAAATGACATCATCTGGTTCGCAACCCAGTAAATCTACTATTTCATCTGTTACTTCCAAAGGTTTGGCACTGGGCAAATCCACTTTATTGAGTACCGGAATAATTTCCAAATCGTTTTCTAAAGCCAAATACAGATTGGAAATGGTTTGTGCTTGAATGCCTTGTGCCGCATCAACAATCAACAAAGCACCTTCGCAGGCAGCTATGGCACGGGATACTTCATAAGAAAAATCGACATGTCCGGGGGTGTCTATTAAATTGAGTTTGTAAGGTGTGCCATCGTGAATATAATCCATTTGAACAGCGTGGCTTTTAATAGTAATACCTCTTTCGCGTTCCAAATCCATATCATCTAGCACTTGATCTTGTTTTTCTCTCTCGGTTATGGCGCCGGTATATTCCAATAAGCGGTCTGCCAAGGTGCTTTTACCGTGGTCAATATGAGCGATGATAGAAAAGTTTCTGATATTATTGATAATTGCCATACTGTTTTTGATTGAATTAAATGCAAAGATACGTAAAAAAGCGATTGTGTTTTTCTCAGTAAAACAAAAAAGCCATTCTATAAAAAAGAATGGCTTAAGAATATGTGTATAGGTTAATTTCTATCTTCCAAAGAATTTTTTACCCATATTAAACAAATCGTCCATAACACTGCCATCACCATCTTGATCCAACAAACTTTCTATAAAACTACTGTGTTGTGCAGCTTCTTGGTGGCCTCCGATCATATTACCAATTATGTTGGTTAAATCTGTCGGATTAGAGACATTGGATTGACGGGTTTGTTTACCAAGCATTCCCATAACAATAGGTGCTGCCATTTTAAGAATATTCATGGCGGATCCCATATCCAAACCGTTTTGTTTGCTGATTGCAGCTGCAACAACTTCCTTTTTTTCACCTAAAACATGGCCTAAAATTTTGTCACCGTCTTCTATAACATCATCATTAACATTTCCACCACCGAAAATGTCTGAAATATTGTCTAAAAGACTGCCGTCGTGTTTACTGTTTAAAGCATTTAATAATCCCGATGCAGTTTCGGGGTTAGAAGCATTTTTCTTTAAAGCCCCCATCAGCATGGGAATGGCAGCATTTAAAGCCGATTGTGTTTTTGAGCTGTCTTGTCCCAATTGGGCACCAGCACCTTGAATAATCATTTGACCCATAGGTCCTTGTAATAAATCCATAATTCCGGACATAATTGTATTATTTTAAAATTAGACAACAAATTTAACATAATTTGTTATGATTTGCAATTTTTTATATAAATTATCAGAATAATTGTGTTAGAGTAATACGTAAGAAAATATAGTTTTATTTTTTTCGCTCAATCACATAGTTTACCATTAATTTTAAACTGTCTTTGGCGGGATTATCGGGGTATTTTTCCAATATTTTAAGGGCTTGCTGTTGAAATGTTTTCATTTTGTTAATGGTATATTCAATTCCGCCGTGGGTCTTGACAAATTCTATGAGTTCCTTTACTTTATTCTTATTTTTATGATGTTTTTTGACGATGTTTATAATCCATTTTTTGGTTTTGGCATCAACGGTATTAAGGGTATAAATCAGCGGTAAAGTCATTTTTTGTTCCTTAATATCTATCCCTACCGGCTTACCGATGCCGCCGCTGGAATAGTCAAACAAATCGTCTTTGATTTGAAATGCCATACCGACCAGTTCACCAAAACGATGTAAATCTTTAACTGTTGCTTCATCACTACCAACTGAAGCAGCGCCCATTGCTGTACAAGCCGCAATTAAGGTGGCGGTTTTTTGGCGGATAATTTCATAATAGACTTCTTCGGTAATATCTAGTTTTCGGGCTTTTTCTATCTGTAAGAGTTCGCCTTCGCTCATCTCTTTGACGGCTACGGAAATAATTTGTAACAAATCGAAATCGCCATTGTCTATAGATAATAATAGACCGCGCGATAAGAGAAAATCTCCAACCAAAACGGCAATTTTATTTTTCCATAAGGCATTGATAGAGAAAAAACCACGCCTGTAATCACTTTCATCAACCACATCGTCGTGTACCAAGGTTGCCGTATGTATTAACTCAACGACACTCGCCCCGCGATAGGTACGGTCAGACACTTGCCCTTTCAGCATTTTAGCAGTTAAAAAAATAAACATTGGTCGCATCTGTTTGCCCTTGCGGGATACGATAAATGCCGTAATCCGGTTAAGCAAAACCACTTTCGTTTTCATCGATTCACGAAATTTCTTTTCAAAAATTTCCATTTCGTCGATGATAGGGGCTTTTATTTTTTCTACAATTTTCATTTTAACTAACCTGCTAATTGGTGGAATCGTGTTGTTATTATTGAATTTACTACAAAGATAGAAAAAAGCAGATAAACTAAGCTTTTAAAGCATTCCAACCTTGCGCTTTCAGGGCAATCTTTTGACTATCTTGCGTAATCAGGTAGGCGCCTTTGTCTTCGGTTATATGTCCGATGACGGCAAATTCTTTACGGTGTTGAATCTTTTCATAATCTTTTTGGCTGATGGTCATCAATAATTCGTAGTCTTCACCGCCGTTAAGGGCAGCGGTTAGTTCGCTGATATTGAACTCTTCGGCAGTTAGTATGGTTTGCGGGTCAATCGGGATTTTTTCGGCATAAATATTTGCACCTACACCGGATTGTTGAGTGATATGTAAAACTTCGGATGATAAACCGTCGGAAATATCAATCATGGCAGTCGGTTGAATGTCTAATTCTCTTAACAATGGCGGAATGTCTTTTCGGGCTTCGGGCTTGAGTTGGCGTTCGACCACATAAGTATAAGGCGATAAATCCGGTTGATGTTGCGGATTGGCTTTAAAAGTTTCGTTTTCGCGCTGCAAAACCAACAAGCCCATATAAGCGGCACCCAAATCGCCGGTTACCACGATTAAATCGTTAGGTTTGGCACCGGAACGGTAAACGGCTTTGTCTTTGTCAACCGTGCCTAAAACCGATGGGCTTAAGATTAAGCCCGAACGAGATGAAGTGGTATCGCCACCAACCAAATCGACCTTATAAATACGGCAAGCCAATTTAATACCTTCGTATATTTCTTGTACGGCTTCTAACGGAAATCGATTGGATACTGCCAATCCGACTAATAATTGTGTTGCGGTGCCATTCATGGCATAAATATCGGAAAAATTGACAATGGCAGATTTGTATCCCAAATGTTTTAAAGGAAAATACGCCAAATCAAAATGAATGCCTTCTACCAATAAATCAGTAGAAGCCAATGTATCTTGGTCGCCATATCGTAATACGGCGGCATCATCACCAATCCCTTTCAGTGTTGAAGTATTCTGTATTTTAAAATCTTCGGTTAAAGCTTTGATTAAACCGAATTCGCCTAATTTGGCAATATCCGTTTTTGAAGGATTTTTATCTTGTAGCATAACGAGTTGAAAGTTGAAAGTTATATTTTGACAAGCTCAATAACCTGAATTGAAAGTTTTTTTGGTTGAAAATGTCTAATGCAACATCAATTAACCAAATAAAAATTAGATTTTAGAAATTAGATTTACACCGGACATCGGATATCTGACATCGGATACCGACAATTGTCGGTACAGGCTATTCGACTATCAAATAACCAAATTACCAATTAACCAAATAACCGTTTAATCCTATCATCATTTCAAAAACAACAATTCTTTTTCGTATTGGATAATGCCTTTGCCGTCATGTAACACGTCTGCACCGATAATACCATCGACTTCGATATCGAACATTGATAAAACTTCGTTTATGTGTCCTAAATCCATCACGACCAAAGGCAATTTATTAATCTGCCATTTGCCGATTTTCAGTTTATTTTTTTTAGAAAATTGAATATCAATATCATTTCTACCGGCTCCGGTGGCTTTGTGTTCCGTATCTTTGGCTTTGATTTTAAACTTTTCAACTTTGGCATCATCTATACATGTGGTTGAAGCACCGGTATCGAGTATGAAATTCCCTTTTTTACCGTTTAGCTTAGCACCTAATAAATGATGTCCGGATGGTAAGGTGGTTAATACGATGGTATGATAACCTTGTCTTTTTAAAAATTTTTTGAGTTTCATTGAGTTATTTTTTCAATCCGATTATATTTTATTCAACTTCTTCATCTTTAATCTGTGTTGTTTTAATCGGGTTGATAACAGCTTGTTTAAATCCGGCTTGAAGTTTATTCATCTTTTCGATGACACCATTGGGGTCTTTGATGAAATATAAATCTTTAAGGTAATCCATTTTTTTATACATCACCCATGTACGTCCTTCATTATCTTTGTATATCAACGCTTTAAGCGGTAATTCTATCCCGACTTCCGGATTTTCTTGCATCAACAAGGTTCCCATTTTGGGATTGCCGAATATGACCAAATAAATGGTATTTAATTCCATATTGGCATTTTTAGCAGCTGTTTCGTGATCGACTATACGGGGGTAAAACATGCCTTGCTCTTCGAGATAACCTTTGATTTTTTGATAGGTGGTTTTAGGGTCATAATCACTTTGAAACAAAACAAATTTGGTTTTGCTGTGGTCGGCTTCGCGTTCGATACTTTCGGCTTTTGGTTTGGCTTTGTCAGGTTTTTCCGGTGTTTGAGTTGTATCGTTTTTACAAGCGGTCATTAAAAGTATAAGACTGATGATTAGAGTTGTTTTTTTCATGTTTTTTAATTTGATTTTGGTTTACAAAAATACGTAAAAAATTGAGTTAAAAGCTTGTAAAGTTGAGATTATAGACAGATATCCTATATTGTATTTTATCCTTTGAACTTTAGTAGTTCTTTGTATTGTTTTTCTTCCCCGTTAACATTCGTTTAATTTCATTGAGTTTCATCAAGGCTTCAACCGGCGTGAGATTATTAATATCCGTATCGAGTATCTCTTCTTTGATTTCTTCAAGTAGCGGATCTTCGAGTTGGAAGAAACTCAACTGCATGCCTTTGGTAGATTGGTTAAGCTGTTCTTTTATGGTATCTTTTTGTTTAGTGGCTTCGAGTTCTTTTAAAATTTTGTTAGCCCTGTTGATGACACGTAACGGCATACCTGCCAATTTTGCCACGTGAATACCAAAACTATGTTCGCTGCCGCCGGGGACTAATTTGCGTACGAATATAATGTTGTTATCAACTTCTTTGATTGAGACATTGTAGTTTTTGATACGCTCAAAAGTTTGACTCATATCATTGAGTTCGTGATAATGTGTCGCAAAAAGTGTTTTGGGACGTTCCGGATGTTCGTGCAGATATTCGGCAATAGCCCAAGCTATGGAAATACCGTCGTAAGTACTGGTGCCACGCCCTATTTCGTCCAGTAAAATCAAGCTGCGGTCGGACAGATTATTGAGAATACTTGCCGTTTCATTCATTTCTACCATAAAGGTCGATTCGCCCATAGAAATATTGTCGGAAGCGCCTACGCGCGTAAAAATTTTGTCAATAATACCGATACGGGCATCTTTTGCCGGCACGAAACTACCGATTTGCGCCAACAAAACAATCAGAGCCGTTTGACGTAACAGGGCAGATTTTCCGGACATATTGGGTCCGGTAATCATGATAATTTGTTGGTGGTCGCGGTCCAGAAAAATATCGTTTGGAATATAACTTTCACCTTCGGGTAGTTGTTGTTCGATAACCGGATGACGCCCGTCTTTAATATCGATGTCATAGCTTTGGTCAATCTCCGGCTTGGTATAGTTACGGCGGATAGCCAAACGGGCAAAAGACAGATAAGTGTCAATCTCACCAATTAAATGGGCGTTGATTTGTATGGCTTTGATATAATCATGCAACCAAGTGATGAGCTGTTGAAAAATATTTTGCTCAAGTTGTAAAATTTTCTCTTCTGCACCGAGTATTTTAGCTTCCAACTCTTTGAGTTCTTCGGTGATATAGCGCTCAGCGGCAGTTAAGGTTTGTTTGCGAATCCAATCATTTGGGACGTGGTCTTTGTATGTATTTCGCACTTCAAGATAGTAACCGAACACGTTATTGAACCCGATTTTTAGCGAATTGATACCGGTGCGTTGTATTTCTCGCATCACGATTTGGTCTAAAATCTGTTTTGATGAGGATTTGAGTTGTCGTAATTCGTCTAATTCGTCTGATACACCGGATTTAATGACGTTGCCTTTTTGCAAATTGACCGGGGCATCATCATTAATAGTCGTTCTAATTTTTTCTCGCAATAAATCTAAACTGTTGATTTGCTCGGCTATTTTTTGCAAAGCTGGTTCCGATTGGCTTGCCAACTGTTCTTTAACCGGAATAATCGCATCGAGTGAGCGTAATAACTGAATCACTTCGCGCGGATTGACTTTGCCTGTGGCTACTTTAGACACCAAACGTTCAATATCGCCTATTTGTTTTAGCCGGCTGCTTATGTTTGCTGACAATTCTTGATGATTTACAAATTGTTCTACGATTTGCAGTCGTTCATCAATTTTATGTTTATCTTTTAACGGTAAAGCCAACCAACGCCGAATATTTCGTCCACCCATAGCCGTAAGTGTCTGATCAATAATGTCAAGAAGTGTAATTGCATTGGGTTGAGCGCTACCGTATAATTCGAGATTGCGAATGGTAAACTTGTCCATCCAGACATAGGCATCTTCTTCTATACGACTGATTTTGTTGATATGTTTTAAATCGTTTTGTTTGACATCGGATAAATAATGCAAAATGGCTCCGGCAGCAATCAAAGCGGTTTTTAGGTTGGCAACGCCAAAACCTTTCAGGTTAACGGTTTGAAAATGATTTTTGAGTAATTCATCGGCATAATCGGCTTGATACACCCATTCATCTTGTTTAAAAGTATAAAAATCCGTACCGAATGCTTCCGTAAAATGTTTTTGTTGCGAGTAACTAAATAAGATTTCAGAGGGTTTAAAATTTTGCAGCAGTTTGTCAATATAATCTTTATTACCTTCACTGACTAAGAATTCACCGGTAGATACATCTATAAACGCAATTCCGATTTTTTTCTTGTCAAAATAAACGGATGCCAAAAAATTATTGGACTTGGCTTCGAGTACATCATCGTTGAGTGCCACGCCGGGGGTTACCACTTCGGTAACACCGCGTTTGACAATTTTTTTAGTTAATTTTGGGTCTTCCAGCTGGTCACAAATAGCAACGCGTAAGCCGGCTTTAACCAATTTAGGCAGATAGGTATTTAATGAATGGTGTGGAAATCCGGCTAAGGCTGTTTCAGCTTCCGAGCCATTACCGCGTTTGGTTTGGACAATTCCTAAAATTTTGGCAGCTTTAACGGCATCATTGCCAAAAGTTTCATAAAAATCCCCCACTCTAAACAGTAATAAAGCATCAGGATACTTAGCCTTGATGCTGTTGTATTGCTTCATTAAGGGGGTAACTTTTTTTGCCAAAACTTATTTTTTTTGTCGGGCTAATTTACAAAAAAAAACTTCCGCTACCCGAAGGTGACGGAAGTTTGTTATTTGAAAAAATTAAACTTTTAGTTGTTGATAACTCTGTATTCAGTTCTTCTGTTAACTTGGTGTTGTGCTTCTGAACATGATACGCCATCAGAACAGTTGTTTAATAATCTGCTTTCACCATAACCGATAGAAACGATACGGTTAGGGCTGATGCCTTTAGAAATCAAATAACTCTTGATAGCATCGGCACGCATTTGAGACAGACGTTTGTTGTAGGCTTTAGAACCACGGCTATCGGTATGAGAAGATAACTCGATTTTGGTGCCCGGATTATTTTTTAACAACGGAATCAAAACTCTGTCAATTTCACTTTTGGCTTTAGAAGTTAATTTAGCACTGTTTAAGGGCCAATGAATGTTCAATTTATTGGGTTTAACTAAACCACAATCGATTTCTTTCCAAACACTTACACCACCTTTTTTAACCAAAACTTGTTTTTTAACTTCTACAAATTTTGCAGGAATCGTTTCTTCCGTAACTTTAGCCGGTACATCTACAACTTGTCTTTTGATAGTAGCATATTTTGCGGGAATTTCTATCTCTTCTACTCTTGCCGGTTGATCAATAACTTTTTTATAGTAAAAATCACTTTTTTCAGCGATAGGCACTTCTTCAGTATGTGCATCTTGTCCTAACTTTTTAACCGGAACGGTTTTATATTGTGCCGGTTTTTCGACATAACATAAAGTTTTACAATCATCCGGATTGCCACTGGCACAATCTTTATATGAAGAGTATTCCCATTGAGCGGTTTTTGGGAAAATTTCTAATTCTTGAGTATCATTATTAAAGGTTGCTGGTATTACCTTATAATATTTGCCAGCTTCTTTTTTTACGTAAGGTACTTTAACGGTTTTATAAGTAGCCGGATGATAAATGTATTTTTTACTGGCTTCTTGTACCAATACCTTTTCGGTAACCCACTTGTATTTGGGTTGGGTTGTTTTTAAAATTTTGTAAGTAGGACGTACTTCTACTTGTACGGTTTCTGTTTTAAATTCATCCGGTGTGGTACATTTAACATAACATTTTCCCGGATCGGGGTTTTGGGGTAATCCGTCAACTTGTGCAAAAGTTGACAATCCCATGAATACGATAGCAATAAATAATAGTTTTTTCATGCTGTTTTGTTTTTTAATTGTTATTTTTAATTTTGTTGCACGATTATTGATATAATGTTTTATATCTTATATAATCATAATGCAAATATATAAAATTTTTTTATGTTAAAAAAAGATTTATTTTTAAAAAAATTAACACTTTTTAACTTTTTGATTATTTTTTTGTTACCTATATTGAGTTTTGGGCAAATTAAAATCAATCGATGGATTCATAAGCCTTCTCAAGAAAAGTTAGAAAAGCCTTTGATATATGTCGATTTTTGGGCGACTTGGTGCGCCCCGTGTATCAGTTCAATGCCTCATACACAAGCATTAGAAGAAAGATTCGGTAGTCAAGTTTTGTTTCTGTATATTTCCGATGAACCTGAAAACAAAATTAAAGATTTTATGCGTCGTAAAAATTATCATTTTTATACGGCAAACGATACGGAACATTATAATTATGAGCTATTTAACATCAAATCAATTCCGGCAGCGATGTTGCTCAATCCTAAAGGAAAAATAATTTGGCAAGGAAAACCATGGGAATTAGATGAAAGATTACTTAAAGAATTTATGGTAAAATACGGACAAAAAAAAGGACGAAATAGTCGCATTGAATTACAAAAACAAACGGAACGAAATGAAACGGAAACATATACGACCGAAAACAAATTCTCATTAAAATATAAAAGTTTTGACTATGATATTCCTTTTAAATCAAGTCATGAAAATCATCAAATTACTTATCAAGGCAGTTTAAAAAGTATTTTGTCTGAAATGTTAGGGGTTGAACCCTATCAAATTAAAATTCAGGATGAGATGTCTTATTGGAAAATTGTTTTTTCTGATCAATTTGAATCACGAGAGCAAGAAGTTGTCGAGTTGTTTTTGAAATCTGCCGGCTTAAATTGGCAAAAACTTAATAAAAAATTCCAAATTTATAAACTGAAAGATCAAGACGAATCGAATTGGTTGAGTCCGGATTTGTATCAATATGCCGAATCACCCGGCCAAAGTTTGAGTATGATTGATGATTATTTTTTAACGATAGATAATGCATCGCCAAAGCAATTAGCTCGTATTTTGTCTGATAAAACCCCATGGATATTCACCTATGAAGGTGCTAATAATAAAGTGTATGATTGGAATATCAGAATAGATAGTTTGGAAAATTTGCTTAAAAACCTAATTTCCGATTTGAATTTTGAAATTGTAGAATCTACTAGACAATTACCGGTTTATATCATTAAATAATAGGTTGAAATAATGCGTTGTTGCTACTGCTACCAAGATGCCACACCTACGGCGCTTTTAATGATTTTAGATTTTAGATTTCAGAATTTTGATTTTCGATTTACAAGAAAAAGTTATTAATAATCCAGTCTCCATTCTCAATTATTTTACAAATCTTTTTCCTTAAACTGTGCTTCAAATTCTTCTAACACGGGTTTAACGGTTTCTTCGGGTAAATCGCTGATTTTGATATACATCAAGCCATCAATGGCATTGTTAAAAGCCGGATCGACATTAAACGCGATCAAGCGGGCATTTTGTTTGATATATTTTTTGAGCAAAACCGGTACTTTTAAATTTTGCGGTTCCAATTCGTCAATCAATTTGTCAAATTTGTTTAAGTTATCACCGGCATTGTCAAAAATAAAGGCTCTGTCTTCCGGTTTGAGTTTGACCTTAAAAGCTTTGTTAGGACGTACAAATTGGGCGGTATAAGCATCATAAAAATAGGACCGCATAAATTCGATAATCAATGATTTGGTAAAATGCGAAAATTTGTCGCTGATACTAACCGGTCCAATCAAATATTCATGGTCAGGATACCGCAAAGTGGTATGGACGATACCGCGCCACAATAAAAACAACGGAAAGGGTTTTTGTTGATAAGATTTTTCAATAAATGCCCGTCCCATTTCTATGGAACGGCTCATCATTTCGTAAAGTTCGGGGTCAAAGGTAAATAACTCACTCAAATAAAATCCTTTAATCCCGTATTTTTCAAAAATATCACGTCCCAATCCCATTCGATAAGCCCCGACCAATTTGTTTTGGTCTTGGTCCCATAAGATTAAATGCTTGTAATATTTATCGTATTTATCTAAATCCAATTCTTTGCCGGTTCCTTCACCGACTGCTCTAAAGGTTATTTCACGCAATCTGCCTATTTCTCTCAAGAGATTTGGAATATCTTTGGCATCAGCCAAATAGGCGACATATTCTTTTTTGTCAAAAAGTTTGGCGTCTATTTGATTGAGATTATCTATTTCGGCTATTAATTTGTCAACTTCCACCGGTGAAATAACCGGTTTTAAACGACTTTGTTGTTTAGATACCGGTAATTTTATTTTGTCTTTTAGAGAGTTTTTTTCAAAAGTTTTGGCAAGGATATAAGTTTTCTTACGGATAAATTCTCCCAGCATATTATGGTCGGCAAATCCGGCTTGTATTTTTGGTGTAATGGGTTTGCCAATACGAACTTTGATATTTTTTTTCATATCCGAAATGGCTTCCGAAGGTAATTTTGCCGTACGCAAAACCGGATGTAATCGTGATAATAAATAAAATAACCGGCTGTTTCTGCCGTGAAAATATACCGGAATAATAGGTACTTGGGCTTTGTAAAGTAATTTGAGTACTTGTTTATCCCAAGTTTTATCGACTACCAATTTGCCGTTTTTGTAAGTAGAAACTTCACCGGCTGGAAATAGCCCTAAACCATGCCCTTCAGCTAAATGGTTTAAGGCATTTTTTAGTCCCGTTTTAACTTTATCGTCAGTATGTATATTGATGACATAGTCATCTAATTGTGGAATATTTTTTAAGATAAATGAACTTAAGACTTTATAATCTTTACGTTTTTGTAGCATGATTTTTAAGAGTAAAACCCCGTCCAATCCACCTAGCGGGTGGTTTGAAACCGTAATAAAAGGACCGTTTTCAGGGATACGCTTCAGGTCTTCTTCCGGAATATCAAAGCTGACATTGAGTTGCTCAATCACGGCATCGATAAAATCCAAGCCGTTATTTTGCTCAATATTCCGGTAAATTTTATTGATTTGATGCATACCGAGCATACGCATCAATAACCACCCCGCAGTAGTTCCCAATATGCCGGTTTTGTCTATTTTTAAAGCTTTGGCAATATCGGATGGTTTAATCAATTCGTGCTTCATCACTAGCTTGTTGTTTGTTTGTTTAAACAAAGATACTTAAAAGATGAAATTAAACACTCTAAATTGGATTATTTGCTAAAAAAAGCCATGCAAAGCAAAAAATCAGGCTCTAATTTGTTAAAAAAAAGCTTAATCTTTTGTTGGTTTTTCAATAAAGCGGTTCCGGAAGTATTGAATTGGTTAAACGATAAGAGTCGTATATCATTCTTAAAATTCAATCCGGGAATACCTGCCAATTTATAGATGCTTTCTTTAGCCGTCCAAAGATATTGCAACTGCACGAGTTCTTCTGTTAAAGCGGGTAATTCATCGTCCGGATGTTTAAAACGGGAACTGATTTTAATCAATTTTGGATGGGGTTGTTCTATGTCAATCCCGACCGGTTGCGAACTAACCGCTACAACTACATAGTTATTTGAATGACTGATAGAGATATATTGCCCATCGTTTAAAACCGGTTTACCGGATGATAAATATCGAATTTGTTTATCAAAGACATTTTGATGAAGTAAAATCTGCTTGGCTAAAAATTGTTTTTGATGCGTAACCGAAGCATATTTTTCGGCTTCTACCGTTTTTTCATAAGGCAAGAGCGATTTTAATTGTTCCGGATTTTCGGTTATATGCCAAATATATAATTGTACAGGGGCGGTATGTTCTAAAAAATATTGTGGCATTGTAGTTTCTAAATCGATATGTTTAATTCATCAATTTGATGATATAAAAGGTTTATTCGCTTTAAATATGCAAATCATTTAAAAATCAAAAGTAAGAAAAAAACCTTGAACGTTTATAATGTTATAAAGTTCAAAAGTGCAGCCTGTCATTTTTTAACATAGTGAGAAATTCAAAAACATCATTAAATTTATAATCAGATTCTTTCCCAATAATATAGATACATGCTTAAAAATTTCTCTATCTTTGTTTTTAAAACGAAAGACTTTGGCTTATCTGACTTACATCTTATTATATCCGGTAATTTTTTTGTTTTCGCGCTTGCCGTTTTGGATATTATACCGTTTTTCCGATATGTTATACATTATAATATATTATGTAGTCGGTTATCGCAAAAAGGTCGTAAGACGCAATTTGAAATTAGCTTTCCCTGATAAAACAGATATAGAACGACACAAAATAGAAAAACAATTTTACAAGCATTTTGCCGATTTATTTGTCGAAATGATTAAAGCCTTTCATATGAGTTTGGCGCAAATGAACAAACGTTTTGTTTTTAATAATGTCGAATTGATTAATGAGCTGACAGATGCGCACCAAAATGTAATTATCGTTGGCGGTCATTATGGTAATTGGGAATGGGTATTTTCGCTGGCAAGTATGACTGATGCGCTTCCAATTGCAACTTATCTCAAAATCAATAATCCGTATTTTGAAAAATTTATGCTCAAAAACCGGTCTCGTTTTGGGGGTGAACTCATAGAAACCAAAAATTTAAGACATACTTTAAAGACATACGTGTTGCAGCAAAAGCAATTTATATTGGGACTACTGGCTGACCAATCCCCGCAACGACATCGCGCTAAATACTGGCGTTCTTTTTTCGGTAATGCTAAAGTGCCGGTTTTTACCGGTCCTGAAATTTTGGCTAAACAGTACCGGACGGCATTGGTGTTTATGCGCATAAACAAATCTAAACGCGGTTTTTACAATGTTGATTTTGAATTGATTACTAAAACACCGAATGATTATAAAGATTATGAGTTAACAGATATATTTATCGAGAAACTAGAACAACAAATTAAAACGGCACCGGCATATTATTTATGGACCCATAACCGGTTTAAACATATGGGAAATATTCCGAAAAATAAATCTGTAATGGTAAAACAAGTAGTTTGATTATTGTTTAACGGCATAATTATTGTTTGAGAAAATTATTAAAATAAGGGGTAAGGGATAATTTTATTAAATATTCAAAATAATGAAAGCCGTATTTTTAAGTATTTTCTTTATTATGTCCGTACAATACGGTTGGACACAACAAGACCTGGCATATTCTTACAGACAAAGTGAACAGACCGGTTATAATCCAGTTGTAGATATTTTTGGTTGGTTTGTCTCGGAAATTACTTACGGTATCTTAGTTGAATCTTTTTTAGAAAAGGATACGCCCATGCATGATGCCGGATTAACACCTTATCCTTATTTCTATAATCGTGAAGGTAATTATACTTATGATCGAAATGCCGTTCCTTTTAGATTGGAAGTAAATGCAAGTTACCATTTGGCACCCAAACAAAAATATTTTTGGCATGCTGATGCCAACTTACGTTTACTCAAACGTTTCTCGATACAGCTGGCTTATGTCAAATTACCACAAACCACCGGTTCAACCGATTACTTGTCGCAAACCGATATTTCGTTTAGTTACCACCGGATTCGTACCAGACGCTTTGATTTATGGTATGGTTTGGGGGCTATGTTTTCAGAAAACCCGAGCAATCATAACGCTTTGACTTATCATATCGGGGCAGAATTGTTCTTACCGGAACATCTAAGTGTAGAAGGACAAGCCCACTGGGCATATTTTGATCCGGTGATTATTAAAAATTACCAAGTTCAGCTTAATTATTTCATATCACATTGGCGCTTGACTGCCGGCTTAAAAAATTACCGCTATCCCGATAACCGGATTAACAGCATCGGAATTGGGCTTAAATATTATTTTTAAACATGGATGGATTGAGAAGTATTTGTCATTTCGAACACAGTGAGAAATCTCACTGTTATTATTGATGTTTAAATTTTTTTTATCTTTAGATAAAATCCCTTTCTTGTATCATTAAACATCTTTTCTTTGACATTCATCAGAATTAGTTGAAATTTACACTTTCATCTCGATTCTTACTGATACATTTTTTCGCGCAATTCTTTGATTTTCTTATCATTGAGATATTCATCAAAACTCATCAAGCGGTCTATAGTACCTTTAGGGGTTATTTCTATAACTCTATCGGCAACCGATTGCGCAAAAGTGTGGTCACGTGTGGTAAAAATAACTGTTCCGGGAAAATTGATAAGCGCATTGTTCAGGGCTTGAATAGATTCCAAATCCAAGTGATTGGTCGGTTCATCCAAGAGCAAAATATTGGCTTTTTTCAACATCATTCGCGATAGCATTGCCCGGACTTTTTCGCCCCCCGATAAAACTTTTACGGATTTTAAAGCTTCGTCGCCACTAAACAACATTTTGCCTAAAAAGCCACGCAAATACACATCTTCACGTTCTTCATCAGTTTTGGCAAATTGTCGCAGCCAATCGACCAGTGATAAATCTTCTTGAAAATAGCGGTCGTTATCAGCCGGCAAATAAGCTTGTGTTGTGGTGACACCCCAACGATAACTGCCGGTGTCAGGTTCCATGTTACCGGTAACAATTTCATAAAAAGCAGTCGTAGCCCGCGAATCTTTTGAAATTAAAGCGACTTTGTTGCCCTTGTTTAGATTGATATCGACTTTGGCAAACAGTAAATCGTCATCAATACTTTTGGAAAGATTTTCCGTTTCAAAAATTTGATCACCGGCTTCGCGCTCGGGTTGAAAAATAATACCCGGATAACGCCGGCTTGACGGCCGTACGTCATTGATATTGAGTTTTTCAATCATTTTTTTACGAGCCGTTGCCTGTTTGGACTTGGCAACGTTGGCAGAAAATCGCCTAATAAAATCTTCCAATTCTTTTTTGCGTTCTTCGGCTTTTTTGTTTTGTTGCGCCCGTTGTTTAGCTTTGAGCTGACTGGCATTGTACCAAAACGAATAATTTCCGGTATAAAAATTCAGTTTATTGTAGTCAATATCTACCGTATGCGTACTGACGGCATCGAGAAAATGGCGGTCGTGAGATACGACTATGACCGTATTTTCATAATTTGCCAAAAAATCTTCTAACCACGATATGGTTTCAAAGTCCAAATCGTTGGTCGGCTCATCCATAATCAATACATCCGGATTACCGAATAAAGCTTGCGCCAACAAAACACGGACTTTCATCTTGCTTTCCAATTCCGACATTTTGACAAAATGCAAATCTTCCGGTACACCCAAGTTAGATAATAAAATAGCGGCATCACTTTCGGCATTCCAACCGTTCATTTCTTCAAAACGTTCTTGCAATTCACCCATTCGTTCCACTTCTTTGTCAGTCGGGTCGGGATTGGCGTATAATTCATCTAATTCTTTTTGAATTTTATACAAATCTTGATTTCCCATAATGACGGTATCCAAGACTGTATAGTCATTAAAAGCATTGTGAT
>JALWLE010000048.1 GCA_026996605.1 Flavobacteriales bacterium | reverse complement strand
TAGCCGATCCCATAGTAATGACATGGAAAATCTCACCATCTGGTTTAGCTTGGATAAATCCGGCTGTTAAATCTGCCGGTATACCCGAATACAATTTTTTTCCGTTTTTTTTCAATTTAGCTAAATGCCCATCTCCTTTACCTTCTTTTCCATGGCAAACAGCACAATATACATCATATTTTATCTTACCACGTTCTAAATTTTCGGGCGTTGCTTTTAAAGGATTTTTTAATAGTTCTCCGGCTTTAACTTTATCCCCGAATTTATCTTTAAACGGATAAGGCATGTATTCGCGTGCAATGGTTCCTTCAACCGGTTTTTGTAGAGTTTTTCCATCTTTAAAAACAGGATTCGGCGCATAAGACTCATATGCTTTTGAATAGTACATATCAAAGTCTCCCATATAATCCCAAGAAGTATTTTCTTGATGATGATTACACGACGACAAACCTGCCAAAATTAATACCAATATTATATATTTTTTCATTTTATTTCTTTTTAGCATTAACAATTAAATTTCATCAATTTTTTCTGCACCGGTAGTTTCAAAAATCTCCCTTAACTTACTTTCCATTGTAGGAGTTAGTTTAGATTTGTCAATCAAAACTACCATCTTGTCATCATTGATGCCCGGATATGAAAATTCCGGCTCTTTTCCCGGATACATTTTGGCTTGAACAAAAAATGTTACAACCGTTGTCAAGACTGTAATCAAAACAGTACCGATAAACATTAATACGGGAAAAGTTAAACTTAAAGTCGGCTTACCACCTATATTCAAAGGATAGTCAATAACAAATGTATAATACAAAGCTGCAAATACACTTATTACGCCAAATAAACCATAGAAAAATGCCAATAAAGGAATATTTGATTTTACATGAAATTTTTCTAATAATTCTTCTATTACAAAAGGTGTAATAACTTCTTCGACCGGTGCATTGGCAACTTTTAATTGTTCAGCTGCTTCCATTAATTTTCGGTCGTCATTATATACGGCTACTAATTTACTCATCTTCTAAAAGTTTTTTAATTGCATGATATTGAACATCGGTTGGTTTTAATTCGGTATGACGTTTAGCTTGTTGTTTCAATTCGTTCATAGCCATCATCGGGATAAATCTAATGAATAACAATACGCCAACACCAAACAAACCTATAGTTCCCAAATAAACCCATTTGTCAACAATGGTTGATGAATAATGGAACCAGTTAGCAGGCAAGAAATCTTCTGCTGCCGGCGGTACCACAATATTGTATCGTTCTAACCACATACCGATATTGACACCAATAGTTATCCAGAATATCCAGGTCAAATTGCGTCTGACTTTTTTAAACCAGAACAATTGTGGTAAGAATGCGTTAAAAACCAACATTAACCAATAAGGAATAGCATAATGCCCTTGTAAATAATTATCAATAAATACGTAAGATTCATATTTATTAGCAGAATACCAAGCAATAAACAATTCAATCAAATACGCCGACCCCATAATCAAACTGACAAAGGTAATAATACGGGCAATCGCATCGAAGTGATCGTCGGTTACATAATCTTGTAGTTTGAACGCTTTACGGATTAACACCATCAAGGTAACCACCATACTGAATCCTGAAAAGATAGCTCCCACTACAAAGAAGGGCGGAAAAATGGTCTCGTGCCAACCGGGTAAGATACCGGCAGAGAAGTCGGTAGATACGATAGAGTGTACCGCGATTACCAAAGGCATTGCCAAGCCACCCAGAATAACTAATGTATCTTCAAATTTACGCCATTTGTCCATAGAACCGACCCAACCGAAGCTTAAAGCATTAAATATTTTGCGTTTGATGCCTTTGGAACGGTCACGTACCGTTGCAAAGTCCGGTAACATACCAATATACCAGAAAATGGCTGAAGTTGTTAAGTATGTTGCAATTGCAAAGACATCCCATAACAATGGTGAGTTAAAGTTAACCCATAAACCTCGAGAATTGGGACCATAAGGGAATATAAAAAATTCATCCCAAGGACGTCCAACGTGAATAGCAGGAAACAAACCGGCAGCTAATACGGCAAAGACTGTCATTGCTTCTGCAGCACGATTAATAGACGTACGCCACTTTTGACGGAAAACCAATAAGAATATAGAAAAAGCGGTTCCGGCATGACCGATACCAATCCACCATACAAAGTTGATGATTGCCCAACCCCAAGGGACTTGGTTGTTGTTTCCCCACATACCTATCCCTTTGGAAATAGTTAAGGGGACATAATAACCCAAGCCAATTGACATCAAAACAAAAAATACGGCAAACGCAATCCACCACCACATTGGGGCTTTTTCTTCTTGCGACTTGAGAATATCTCTAGTAATATCTCCATAGGATTTATTACCGAGTATTAATTCGCCTCTGACTTCTTTTTTATACATAATTGAATAATTTTAGTTTTTAAGCTTCAGTTTTGTGTTCTTCATCTTTATTTCTAACCTTGGTCATATATACCACGCTAGGTAAAGTTTTCAATTCTTCCAACAGACCGTAAGAACGCTCGTCTTGGAACAATTTGATAATACGGGCATCTGCCATATTGGTGTCACCAAAAACAATAGCGTTAGAAGGACAAGCTTGTTCACAAGCTACTTCTATTTCGCCGTCACGTAACTCTCTGCCTTCGGTTTTGGCTTTGAGCTTAGCTTCTTGAATCCTTTGTACACACATTGTACATTTTTCAACCACACCACGTTGTCTCACGACTACATCAGGATTCAAGACCATGCGTTTAACTTCATCATTGAATAAGTAGTTATAATCACCACCTTCAACAAAGTTGAACCAGTTAAAGCGTCTGACTTTGTAAGGACAGTTGTTCATACAATAACGTGTACCTATACAACGGTTATAAGCCATCGCGTTTAAACCTTCATTGGTGTGTGGTGTTGCTGCAACCGGACAAACGTTTTCACAAGGGGCGTTGTCACAGTGCTGACACATAACAGGTTGGTGGAATACTTCCGGATTATCTTCTACAGGTGAATATAACTTATCCTCTTTGCTTGAATAGTAACGGTCAATTCGTAACCAGTGCATATTACGACGTCTTCGGATTTGTTCCTTACCGACTATCGCAATATTGTTTTCTACTTGACAAGCAATGACACAAGCACTACAACCGGTACATTTGTTATAATCGATTGCTAATCCCCAGTGATGTCCGGGATAATCTTCCGGATTGTATCCGTTTTTATACAGATTGACATGTTCTAATTTATCTTTAAAAAAGACGTGTTTTTCGTTGCCCGAATGTTTGTTTTTCTGCCAAGCGGCTAAAGTCGTTTCACGAGCAATATCTTCGGCACGTCCTTCCATAGTGTCATGGGTTTGGGTTTGTGCCAACGGATAAGTTTTTCCGGTTTTGCTGATTTCAACTGCTATACCGCTAAACTGACGGTGTCCGTCTTTGGCAGTAACAAATCCGGCAGCATTGGCGCCACCGACTTGGTCGGCAACCGGTCCGGCAGCAGTTCTTCCATAACCTAATGCAATACCAATGGTTGAAGTATCTTGTCCGGGTTGAATTAAGACCGGTAATTCTACTTCATAATCTCCGGCTTTTACTTTTAAAACATCTTCTTGTTTCCAAGCTTTATCTTTTGCCGTTTTGGGTGCTACAGTTATGTAGTTGTCCCAAGTGGCTTTGGAAATAGGATCCGGAAGTTCTTGCAACCAAGGATTATTAGCCATTAAACCACTTCCTATTCCAACTTTTTCATAAACTGCTAATTGTAAACCTTCCGGTTTTTTAAATTCTGTAATTTTAGCTTCATTTTCTTTAAGATAATCGGCATTAAATTCAGGTGCTTCAGCAGTAACATCGACTTCATAAACACCATCTTGCAGGGCTTTGTTCCATCCGGAAGTAAAGTCTATAATACTTTGACTTTCAGTAGCCGTGCTATCTTGTTTAGCCTGTTTATCAGCTTCAGCAGCAACTGCTTTTTTGGCTAAAATATTTTCAAGCCAATTCTTTTTCAAATAGTCATAGAACGAACCGGAAACACCTGCCCATTTCATAAAACTTTCTTGCGCTTGACGGGTATCCCACAATTTGTTAATGGTCGGCTGTCCTAAACTGTACATACCTGTAACAGGCTCGGCATCTGACCAAGACTCTAAGAAATTGTTATCCGGTAAAACGTATTGAACATTTTTGGCAGTTTCATCAACTTTATCGGTTAAGGCAATACTTAACGGCATTTTTTTAATTAAAGCTGCTTTTTTATCTCCTTTCGGACAAGTATAAACAGGATTGGCATTATAAAAAATAACCGCACCGGCTTTTCCGTCTTTCATATCTGTAAAAGCTTGATGCAGTTTTTCATCACGTCCTTGTTTTAATAAAGTTTCGCGGGTAAAATCAATGGTTTTACCATAATTACCCAGCATATTATTAATGCTGTTTACAACAACTTGAATGCTTGGATCATTAGTGCCGGATACAACAAGTGATTCTCCTTTGTTAGCCACCAAATCAGCCGCCATTTTTTTAACATCAATCTCACAAGGCAATTCTTTAATCAATTGTCCGCCTGTTTGCGAAGCAATAGCATTGTGCAATTTGATTAACAATTTTTTCTCTTGTGCCGGTTTGATAAACTGACGGTAATCAGCGTTACTACCGGTTAAGCTCATCAAGGTTTCATACTGATAATGACGAGAAATTTCTTTTTGTCCATTTGTCAAATCACGGGTTTTGGCATAATCTGCTGCAAACTGAACCGGCGACAACCAAGTTCCTAGAAAATCGGCATTAAATCCGGCAATTACTTTGGCTTTGTCAAAATGATAAGCAGGAATACCGGCTTTACCAAAGGTTGCTTCGTTAGCGGCAATCATAGCCGAATATGAAACCGGGTCTAAATAAACGACTTCGGCAGTCGGGTATTTTGTCTTAAATTCTTCAAATAATTTTTTGGTGGTCGGACTGATAACCGTACCGGCAATAATATATATTTTTTGACCGGCTGCCGCAATTTCACCTAATTTTTTGGTGATTTCAGCATCTGCCTTATCCCAAGTGGTTTTTTTACCGTTTTTAACAGGATGTTGCAGGCGTGCCGTATCATATAAGTCTAGTACGGCTGCCTGAATACGTGCATTGGTACCGCCTTGTGTAATTTTTGACAGTTTATTACCTTCAATTTTGATAGGACGACCGTCACGTACTTTTACGACTACACTGGCGTAATCATCCGGTGTAGAAATAGTTGTTGCAAAATGATTGGGAACCCCGGGGGTAATATCTGCCGGTCTTTGTAAAAACGGAATGGCTTTACGTACCGGTTGTTGACAACTGGTAGCTGCCACGGCATAAGCCGTAGAAAATCCCAATAATTTTAAAAAGTCTCTACGGTTTGAAACATATTTGTTTTTTATTTCGTCTTTAGAAAGTCCGTCAGTCGGAAATTCAATCGAAGGCTCAATGGCTTCGTTGTTTTTTACACTTTCTAATTCTTCTAAACTTCTCCAATATTTTTTCATCTGTATATATTTTATACCTTATATATTATTATTAATAGTGACAAGATGAACAATCGGCTCCACCGATTTTGTCAACTGTAATTTTATCAATACCTTGTTTCTCTTTCAGTTCCTTAAACTTGTAGTGTTTGTAGTAAGGATTAGAAGTATCTATACCGCGTTTGCGGTGACAGTCTAAACAAAAGTCACCCATGGCAAGCTCTTTATACTCTACCACACGGTTCATTTTTTCTACCGGACCATGACATTCTTGACATTCGACCTTACCGGCTTGAACGTGTTGCGCGTGATTGAAGTAAACATGATCAGGTAAATTGTGAACTTTTACCCATTGAATCGGTTTTGCCGGTTTGTCATATTGCATGGTTTTAGGGTTGTAACCCACATAATCATAAATTTTAGCAATTTCTTTTGTACCGGAAACACTACCTTCTTTGACTTGCGTGTGACAATTCATACAGACATTTAAACTCGGTACACCTGCATGACGGCTGGTACGAACATCAACATGACAATACTCACAATCAATACCATTTTGAGTTGCATGTATTTGATGCGAAAACCAAATAGGTTGTACCGGTGCATAACCTTGCTGACGTCCCAAAGCTCTAGCTTCAACATATGCAATTTTACTCATGTAGATTACAGCCAAAAAAGCAACCAACATCATCACTTTAGGTGCTTTACATTTCTTACGGCGTCCCATAAAAGTAGCCAAAATAAACACCACCAATGCAATGATAAAAGGCAACGTATTGTTACCGGGGCCTATGCCTTTAAATTCCGGATCAATTTTGTCATAATCAGCATGACTAACTGCCGGTTGTTGTTTTTCAGCTTTAGCAGTGTTCGCTTGTGCCGTGCTTGCCGTAGCCATAGTTTGAGATAAAGTAGTGCCGCTCAGCTGAACCGCAACAGATTGCATACCCATACTTGTACCGGATGCCATAACCGAAACCGATAAAAATAAGAGCATAATTAACCCGATTTTGGTCATCGAATTAATGGGCTTAAACATCGTTCTTTTTTTCATAAGAGTTAAATTATATTAATTTTTTCTTAACATTTTTTTGCTGAGCCAAAGATATGGAAAAAATGATATTTTCCCATAAAACTATCATATTTATAATCATTCTAAATAAGGCTATCCTAATCGATAACTTTCGACAAAAATCCTTATTTTTGCTAAAAAATAACAAATATAATATGAAAAAATTTGTAAAAATTCTATTAAGCATCGTAATTGTAATAATAGTAGCATTGATTGCTATCCCTTATTTTTTTAAAGATGACATAGAAAAGTTCATCAAAGACGAAATTAACAACAGCATTAATGCCAAGTTGGACTATGATGATGTCAGTTTATCGCTTTTAACGGATTTTCCCAATTTACATGTTAAAATAGGCAATATCAGATTAGATGGCATCAACGAATTTAAAGATGTTCGATTAGCCCATATTGACCGGTTTAATATGAGTTTAGATGCCAAACGACTCTTTTTGAAAAAAGATTTGGAAATCAAAAAAATCGGCGTTAATGGGGCTGATATTAATATAATGGTATTAAAAAACGGTAAAGCTAATTATAATATTGCCAAACCGGATACAACCGACACCCAAAAACCGGAAAAAAATTATACCATTAAATTAAAATCCTACTATGTCACCAATGCCAATATACAATACGATGACCAATCTCTTGGTATGTTGTTAAAAATCAAAAATTTAAATCATACAGGCACCGGTATTTTCACCAAAGATGCTTACCGGCTAACTACTGAAAGCCAAATGGATACGCTTGATGTTAAGTATGATAATATACATTATTTAAACAATGTTAAAGCCAACATGGATGCGGGAATCTTAATAGAAAACGATTTTTCAAAATACAGTATTCAAAAAGCTCTTATATCCTTAAATGATTTACAACTGCTGACAGATTTAATGTTGGAATTAAAAGGCGATGATATCAATATGGACATTACATATCAAACCAAAGAAAACAGTTTGAAAAAATTATTATCCTTAGTTCCGAAAGCCTATATGCCTGATTTTCAAGGATTGAAAGCCAATGGCAAAGCTATTTTAAAAGGCTATGTTAAAGGCATTTACAACGACAAAACTTATCCGGCTTACGGGGTCGATTTCAAAATTGACAAGGGTTTTATCAAATACCCCGATTTACCACAAGCCGTTAAAGATATTAATGTAGCTACTTATGTTAAATTTCCGGGGGGTGGCAATTTAGACCAAACCAAAATTGATATGCCTAAAATCCATTTCAGTATAGCCGGAAATTCGGCTGACGGCAGATTATCCGTTACCAACCTGATGACCGACCCGTATATTGATACCTATTTTAAGTCCAAAATGGATTTAGCTAAAATCAAACAAGCGATACATTTGCCAGAAATCAAAAAATTAACCGGCTTATTAGATGCCGATGTAAAACTCAAAGGACGTAGTTCAGCGATTGAAAAACAAGAATTTAACAAATTTGATGCTGCCGGACATTTTGATTTGAAACAAATGCAATTTGCATCCGACTCATTAGCATATACGGTCAACATTGATGCAGCCAAAGTAGTCATTACACCGCAAGCCCTTGATGTCAACGAATTCAAATCAAAAGTCGGGCAAAGTGATTTTGACATTTCGGGAAAAGTCAGCAATTATATTACCTATTTCTTAAAAAAAGATCAAGTATTGAAAGCTGATTTTAAGATGCATTCAAACTTTATCAATATGAATGAATTTATGACCGGGGATGATACGTCGAGTACGGAACAAAGTCAAGACAGTTTGGTCAGAATTCCAAAAAATATCAACTTGAATTTTACGGCAAATGCCGACAAAGTCCGGTATAAAGATATGTATTTGCACAACTTAAAAGGTAATATAAGCGTCAAAGACCAAAAAGCCACTTTGCAAACCGTACTAACCAAAGCTTTTGGTGGTGATATGAGTTTAAAAGGTATTTATGATACTTCCGGAAAAAATGCGAAAACCGCTATGAATATCGCTATGGAAAAAATGGCAATTAATCAAACTGCTGAGAAGTTAAGCCTTTTTAAAACTTATGCACCGGTAATGCAAAAAATTAACGGTAACTTTTTTTCCGATTTACAAATGGACGTTGAACTCGATAATCATATGAACCCGATTATGCAGAGTTTAGATGCATCAGGATTGTTTAAAACCGAAAATATTAATATCGGGGACATAGATATTGTTAAAAAAATAGGTAAAATGTTAAAAATCAATGCGCTTGACAATCCTAAAATCGACAAAATCAAAGCGCAATTTGAAGTCCAAAAAGGTAAAATGCACGTCAAACCCTTCCAATTTAAAATTAATCAAATCAGTTCCGGATTGGAAGGCACAGTTGGATTAGACCAAAAAATCAATTTTGTTTTAAATATGGATATGCCTAGAAAACTACTTGGCAATAAAGCTAACGAAGTTATCGGCAATTTAATCGGTAAAGCCAATGCGCTGGGCTTAAAATTGGATATGACGGACATTATTAAAATGAAATTTAAAATCACCGGCGATTATAACCACCCGAAAATTGTTCCTGTTATTGCCGGTACCGAAGGACAATCTGCGCAAGACGTTGTCAAAGAAGCCGTGACCCAAAAAGTGGAAGAAGCTGTTGATGACGCCAAAGAAAAAGCCCGTGCCGAAGCCCAAAAGAAAGCCGATGCCATCTTGGCACAAGCGCAACAACAAGCGGATAAAATTAAAGCCGAAGCCAAGAAAGCCGCCGATAAAATTCGTGCAGAAGCCCGTAAACAAAAGGCAGACCTAATCAAAAAAGCCGGTAACGATCCGTTTAAAAAATTGGCTGCCGAATCTTTGGGTAAAAAATTAATTAAAGAAGCCGATAAAAAAGCTAAACAACTGGAAACCAAAGCTCAAAATCAAGCTAATTTGATTATAAAAAATGCCCAAACTAAAGCGGATAATTTGGTAAATGATATTAATTAAAACTTAACTATAATTATATGAACAAAGCCATATCAAGTACAATTATTACATTTTTGCTAATTATAAATTCGACAAATATTTACGGACAAACTCAATGGAAATCTTTAAAAGATAAAAATTTTTCAATCTCATATCCCCTTACTTGGGAACTGAACCAGTCCGGCTTAATGGGAACTAAATTTATCATACTCAGTCCACTTTCAACTCCGAGCGATAAGTTTCGAGAAAATATCAATTTAATCATTCAAGACCTGAAAGTATCAAATATGTCACTTGATACATTCGTTGAAACATCAGAAAATCATGTTAAGACATTCATTACTGACGGAGAAATATTAGAAAGCAATAGAATTTCTGATAAAAATTCTGAATTTCACAAACTGGTTTATTCAGGAAAACAAGGAAATTTTAATCTAAAATTCATACAATATTTTTGGATTATCAATAATAAAGCCTATGTGTTGACTTATACTGCTGAAACAAATGAATATGATACATTTCTACCCTTAGTTAAAAATATGATAGGAAATTTTAAAATAATAAAGTAAATAAGTTTTAAAAAAACAGATGAAAACATTGTACTAATCTTGGTTTTACTTTTATCAGAGAATATCCAAGCACAAAAACAAGACATAAATCAACTGAATATTGCTAGTAAATTTTAGGTGATAAAAACAAATAAAAGTTGCTACTAAATTTATAAACCTAATAACAAAAGGTGAAACTAATAAAAGTTGGGAGCTTTTTGATAAAAAAATAATCCACAACTCACAAAAGAAACTTTTGATAAATTTGTAAAACAATTATCAAAAAATCTTCACGATTTTGATAAATATGAATTGATATTAACTTGTAAGCAACTTCAAATATTATCCGGTAAGGAAACCAAAGCCGGAAAAATGCTTAACATGTACACTTTTAAAGCCATTCCCACTAAAAAAAGAATTATCACAGATATACAAATCGATATTATATTTTTAGAAAATTCAAAAAAAGAATATGGTATAAGACCAAGACAAAAAGTAAACGAAACACATGCTTCCACATCTGAAGTAACAGAAATAGAAGTTGAAAAATCATTTAAAGCTCATATTGAAAATAAAGATTATAATATTGTAGGCGTAAATATTGACCATTTGCAGGAAAAACCGGACTTTTAGTTATTCAAATAGATTATCCTGTACCTACTAATGTTAAAATCAATAGAAGACCAAGAAAAAATCTAAATTATGACAACCCTAAAAATCTATTTTATAAATTTGTAAACACAAATGTTGCATTTGCTAGTTGAATCTGCCAATTTTTTATTTACATTAATTTATATTAATTCTAAACATAATTAGTTGTATATTTGTTACCAAACATATGTTAAATTTTTTACTAAATATATTCTATGAAATTCAAATTATTATTACTTTATTTTGTTTTCTTTAACGTAATTGTATTTTCACAAACTAATAAAGAAAAAAATGATATTTTAAAAGAAACTAATGTTACTGAATTATTAAAGATTAGTAATATAAAAAAGAAACAAGCAATTGAAGAAAAGAAATTAGCTTTATCATTGGCAAAAGCCAATAATTGGCCAATTTTTATAAAAGATTCTACCGGTGGGTTTTCTGAATTAATTAAAATTGACTCAAGAGGCAATCCTGTCTATTATACAACTTATAATTATGGTGCAGGCTTAACCGCCAGAACGAACCATTTATATTCCGGTGGTAGTTTAGGTCTAAATATTGAAGGACAAAATATGATTGCCGGTGAATGGGACGGTGGTGCGGTACTCTTAACCCATGAATTATTTGAAGGAAGGGTTACGCAAATGGATGGGACTTCAAGTACACATTATCACTCAACTCATGTTGCAGGAACTATTATCGGTACTGACCAAGTTCAGGGTAGAAGCGCAAGAGGTATGGCATTCAAAGCTAATTTGCATGCTTACGAATGGAATAATGATCAAGCTGAAGTAGCTCAAGCAGCTGCAAGTGGTTTATTAATTTCTAACCACTCATACGGATACTATCCCGGCTCTTTATCATTAGATCAATTTGGAAAATATAATGATGTGGCACATGCATTTGATGATATCATGTATAATGCACCCTATTATTTATTTGTGGCTGCCGCAGGAAATGCCCGTAACGATGGGTATAACTCAAGTGATAATGGATATGATTTACTATCCGGACATGCTTGCTCAAAAAACTCTATGGTAGTGGCAGCTGTTCATGAGTTAACAAACTATAATGGACCATCTAGTGTAATAATGTCCTATTTTAGTTGCTGGGGACCAACTGATGATGGAAGAATAAAACCTGATATTTCAGCTAAAGGAGTTGATACATATTCTGCCTCTGATAGTAGTAATTCATATTATACCACATTAAGTGGGACTTCGATGGCTTCGCCTAGTGTGACAGGAACGCTTTTGTTATTGCAACAATATTACCACCAATTGTATGGTCATTTTATGCATTCATCTACCCTAAGAGGCTTGGCTTTGCATACTGCAGATGAAGCAGGTAATAATCCGGGGCCTGATTATGAATATGGATGGGGATTAATCAATGCCAAAAAAGCAGCAGAAGTCATTAGAGATAATGGACTGGTATCTTATATTTCTGAAGAAACCTTAAGCCAAGGTGGAACTTATAGTATAAGTTTTAACGCTTTAGGCTCTGAACCTTTAAAAGCAACTATCTGTTGGACTGATCCGGCAGGAACCATCATTACCAATACAATTGAAGATTTTTATTCCCCCGCTTTAGTAAATGATTTAGATATTCGCATTACAAAAAACGGCACCACATATTATCCATGGAAACTGGATCCAAACAATCCTTCAGCAGCCGCAACCCAAGGAGATAATATCGTTGATAATATTGAACAAGTTTTTGTTGATAATCCTGTTGGTACTTATACTATAACAGTTACTCATAAAGGAACACTGCAAAGTGGTGCTCAAAACTTTTCGATAATCGTCTCCGGTATTTCATATAACGACTTTTATATTACTTCATCTGATGTAAATCAAAGTATTTGCCAAGGCGAAGATACTGCTCAATTTAACTTAGATTTATCTACCATTAGTGGATTTTCTGATACCGTTAACTTCTCTACGATTAATCTTCCAGCAGGTGTTAATGCCAGTTTTAGTCCGGCATCTCTAAATGCTGCCGGAAACTTTACTTTAGATTTATCAAACCTTTCGGGTTTAACTGCCGGAGTTTATCCAATTACTATCCATGGAGAAAGCAGCGCAGATACAGCTGATTTAGATGTTATGTTACATGTATATGACAATGCTTTTCCTCCACAAATATTAAATAGTCCGGCAAACAATGCGACATCAATACCTGTTGATGCAACATTCTCTTGGGAAGAAAATTCGAATGCACAACAGTATTTAATTCAAATTGCTACAGATAATACCTTTACAAATATTATTGAATTTGCTTCAGTATCATCTACCGATTATCAAGCTACAACTTTAGATAATAACACAACCTATTACTGGAGAATTAGACCTTCTAATATGTGTGGTGACGGTCCTTTCTCTTCTACTTACAGCTTTAATACTGTTTGTATTGGTCCTACAAACATTACAACATCTAATGTCACATTAGACTCGGTTGATGTTAGTTGGACTGAAAATAGCGGTGCTACAAGTTGGGAAATTGAAGCAGTTGAAGCAGGAAGTACACCCACAGGAATAGGAATACCGGTTAATGCCAATCCCTATACTTTAACCGGTTTAAATTCTTCAACTGAATATACCATTTATGTACGATCCGGTTGTGGTAGTGGTAATTTTAGCGATTGGGGAGTCTCACCTTCATTTATAACAGCTTCAGATTATTGCAATGGTGATCATTTTTATGATTCCGGTGGTCCAAGTGGCTCTTACACAAATAATGAATATAGCATTACGACAATTGCACCAAGTGCAGGGAATAATACTATAACTGTGACTTTCAATTCATTTCAATTAGAAAGTGGTTATGACTATCTAAAAGTTTATAATGGCTCTGATACAAATGCACCATTGTTAGGAACCTTTTCCGGTTCTTCAATACCCGGACCTTTTACGTCTGATAACCCAAATGGCACTTTAACTTTTTTATTCACTTCTGACGGTTCTGTTACTTATAGTGGTTGGGATGCAACAGTTGATTGTTTTTTTACTTCTTGCCCACGACCTTCAAATATAACTTCACAAAATATAACCGACAACTCATTAGATTTAAGTTGGATTGCAGGTGGAACCGAAAATGAATGGAAAATAGAATATGGTCTGACCGGTTTTACGCAAGGTAGTGGAACATTGGTGCAAACCACTAGTAATCCTCATACAATAACCGGATTAAATGCTAGTACAACTTATGATTTTTATGTAAAAGCCATTTGTGGAGCAAATCCGGGAGATGACGATAGTTTATGGGTAGGTCCGGTTTCCTTTACAACACTCTGTGGGATTACAACTGCGCCATTCATAGAAGATGTCGAATCTTTTAATGGAGATTATGAAATAGAAAACTGTTGGTCAGCTAATCCACTTGTCTCATCATATAATTATGCTTGGAATATATCGAGTAATGGTTATACGCCTTCTTTAGATACAGGTCCTTCTCAAGCAAATAGTGGTTCTACCTTCTTTTTTACTGAAGCCAGTAATGGAAGTAGCGGTAATATTGCAGAACTAATAACGCCAATTATTGATATTTCAAGTTTAACTGTACCTCAATTAAGCTTTTACTATCATATGTATGGAGCTGATATGGGCACATTACATGTTGATGTCTATAACAATGGTAACTGGACAAATGATGTCATTATTCTCGATGGGCAACAACAAACATCCGGCACATCACCTTGGATTGAACAGACATATGTTTTAAATGCCTTTACCGGCAACGTTCAAATACGATTCAGAGGCATAAAAGGAAACGGTTATAAAAGCGATATGGCTATTGATGACATCAAAATTATTGAAGCACCATCCTGTCCGGTACCTACTAATTTTACCGTAGATAATATTACGGCAACAACAGTTGATTTATCTTGGGTCAATGGGAACACTGAAACTAATTGGGAGATTGAGTACGGAAACTCAGGTTTTACACAGGGAACTGGAACAACTGTTGCTGTAACAACCAACCCGTTTACCTTATCAGGTTTAGCGCCACAAACAGATTATGATGTCTATTTAAAAGCTATTTGTGGCGCTAACCCCGGCGATGACGATAGTTTATGGGTAGGTCCGGTTTCCTTTACAACACATGCTTTAGCCAGTCCACACAACTTGACAGCCGATTTAGATACAACTACCGGTGTTGTAACCTTGAACTGGAATCAAACCGCCGGTTTTTATGAAGACTTTACAGATGGTATAGCAGATAATTGGGTTCCTGTTACCGGCAATTGGAATGTTTCTAATAACACATACAACGTTACCAGAACTACTCATGATGTTTCTTCGTCTTATTACAATCAAGATTTTTCGAATTTTGAATTTGAAATGAAAGCAAAAAAGAGTACTGGAGATGCATATAACATATCTATGTTTTTTAATGGCGATCCTAGTAGTATAGATTCTTATGGAGATTGGAATAACACTTATTGTTTAATGTATTCTACAAACGGAGAGTGGAAACTTGTTAAAATAATAAATGGAAATTGGACAAATATTGTAGATTGGACAACTTCTTCAGCTATCAATACCGGATATAATTGGAATATAGTAAAAGTAGAATATGTAAATGGATATATAAACGCATACATAAATAATGTATTATTGGGCTCTTATTATGATACAACATTCCCGTCAGGTAAAATTGGCATTAAAATATATGATAGTAATAGTAATGCTACAAATTTAGGAAGTTTTGACTATATCTCATTGATAGACTTATCAAATACGACAAATAATTATACCTTCAATGTTGTAGAACCTAATAGCTTTAGAAATATAACAAGTTCCGGAAATTGTAACAATAACGAAAATTGTAATAATAATGATATAATTGGGGTTGAAACTACACCAACACCCGAGTTCGGAAACCAATATACATATATAACGAGCATACCTAATGCATTCTTAAACTATAAAATTTATAGAGATGGCGTAGAAATAGGAACTTCTATTCCTGAAACATATACAGACCAATTACCGGCTTATGGTGATTATCAATATTATGTTACATCATATTATGATGTTGGTGAATCGTCACCATCTAATACGGTTAATGTATCTTGGTATGGCACACCGGATATTGTAGTTAATCCGTTGACTTTGTCCCAAACCTTATATCCAAATGAAAATGCCACACAACTTGTTACCATTACGAATAATGGTGATGATGATTTAATTTTCACTATTAATTCAACTGTGGTTTCAACAAATTCTGAAAATATTGGATATGACAATATAGAAACAGATAATCTTAACCCGTGTTATGTGGAAAATAGTTTAGAAAATATAATGATAACACCCACATACTCTAAAAGAACCTATTATAATGTAATGAACAATCTTAACATATTATTATATGAGAATACAAGTGATAAAAATTACTATACCGATGCCTTAATTGATTTAGGATATACTTATACACAGGTCTCTAGTTGGAGTCAATTAACAAACACAATTAGTAATGGAACAAATTGGGATTTGGTTATTGTTAATTCTTATGTTGAACAATGCAATTCCAATGATTTAACAGCATTAGATACATATCAATCTAATGGTGGTTTTTTAATTTTTTCAGATTGGAATGTGGAAGATTATTTCTCTCATTCACTTTTTTCTAATTTTGGCATTTCATTTTTGAGTAATATTTCGACTCCAATTAATTTTTCTGCAACAGATACTAGCCACCCTATTTTTAATATACCAAACCAAATTAACACATTTACTTGGTCTGATGATCAATACTATGTTGATGGACAACTTGTTAATTTAATAAATGGTGCCACACAATTAGCAGCATTTGATGGCTATCCTACAAATGGGGCTATTGTGTTAAATGCAAATCAAAATTGTTTGTTTAATGCTTTTCAATCAGATAACTTTCAACATGATGATAATAATAATGGTAAAGATGATATAATTGAATTGATAGAAAATGAAATAGAATATCTTGTTGGTGGAAACCGTTGGTTATCAACTACACAAACATCAGGAATTGTTGTTGCAGGCTCTAGTGTAACCATTGATGTTAATTTTGACTCAACTGATATGGCAGTAGGTACTTATAATGGTACTGTCGCAATCTCTAGTAATGATCCTGATCAACCGGTTGTTAATGTAGCTGCGGAGTTAATTGTAATCGATAATGGTGGTGATGTAAATGAGTTATCACAATTTGATTTTAAATATTACCCAAATCCATTTAATAAAAGCATTAATATCAGTGCAAATAAAAATTTTGATTCAGTAAGCGTATTTTCCTTATTAGGACAAGAATTAATCAATCTTATTCCGGATAATAAATCACAACTAACTATTGATATGTCGAAATTTAGTGTTGGTACATATTACTTGAAAGTTGTTATTGATGGAAATATCGCATCAATGAAAATTATCAAGAAATAATGGTGTTGAGTGAGAAAAGGAAAAAGGGGCAAGTTCATTAGAACTTGCCCCTTTTTTTAAGTCGGGATGACAGGATTTGAACCTGCGACCTCTTCGTCCCGAACGAAGCGCGCTACCGGGCTGCGCTACATCCCGTAAAAAACAGAGCAAAGATAATAAAATTAATATAAACACGCTCAAACTGAAACAAAAAAAGAGACAATTTTTATAAAATTATCTCTTTTTTGATTTAGTCGGGATGACAGGATTTGAACCTGCGACCCCCACGTCCCTAACGTGGTGCGCTAACCGGGCTGCGCTACATCCCGAAATAATCTATTTCAGCTCTCAAAAGCACGGCAAAAATAATAAAAAATAATGTTAATCATATGTTTTTTTTGAAAAATATTTTTGAAAACAATTCTTGCTGAAACTCAATAATTTATACTAAACAAGAAATGAAAGTTTAAACTTAATGAACCTATTTACAATTCCCCGCGAAGCTTTTTTATCAGCCATTCCGTACTCAATAATAACACCAGTAAAAATAATAAATACCTATAATCAATCAATGGGGTTTCTGATGTTTTGTAGTGCATACGCGAATGAAAATCCTTAGAAACTAATAAATCATTCAGTAGTTGTTTGGCTTGTCCGGAAAAATATACTTTTCCATCGGATTGTTGTGCCAACTGTTTTAAACCCTTTACATTGGCTTGCAAATTTTGTTTTTCAATACTGTAAGCGAGTATATTAAACGAACCGTTTTTTTTCAAATCGCCGACTTTGTTTTGTATCGTAAAACGATAACTTCCTGCCGGCAAATTATTGATTTGCGCTTGAAAGAAATCGTTTTTCAAAGTCATTGGTATGCGTTCTACTTTATGTGCTTTATAAAGTAAAAGTTCCGGTTTAACCAGCGTATCGGATTCTAAATTTTTATCGAGAAATTTGGCTGTGATAACAACCGGCATAGCTTGATAAATTTGTTTTTGATACTGCAACTGCAAACGCTCATAATCTTTATTGATGCTCAAGTATTGGATAATTTGATAAACCAGCTGGTTAAATTCATTTTGCTGTTGATTAACACCGGCTTGCATAGCCCATTGCCATATATTTTCACCAAATAAAGCTACTTGTTTGGGTTGGGTATTAAACACCAATAAGGGCTGTTTGGTTACCACATTGTTAATTTTGCTGTGGTAGGCAATTTCAGTAGCAGGCAATAATTTAACTTGTCCGTAAAAATCTTGCAAGGGCGGCATTTTCTCTAAATTTAAATCCGGTAATTTAAACAATCCGAAGCCGGTGTTTTTTACCGGAAAATAGTTTTCAAAAGACCGTGTAAATTGTTTGGTAAAAAACAAATTTTGTCCGTTTAAAAACGTCCAATCCGTGTGTTTACCGGTTATAAGCCACCAAGCTTTGTGCGTTTTTTTAAGCTGTGTAAAAGTCGATGAAAATGTAGTTGTCGGTTGATAAAGTATGACACTTTGATAATCAGTCAAAACAAAATTATCAGTGTTTTTTTTAATATCTAATTTAATGTATGGATACTTTTTTAAACTTCGTTTAATGGCGCCTATATCCGGATGGACAATATCGGAAAGCAGCAGTATTTTTTGTGCATTTTTGAGAACTTCCACATTAAAATAATACCGGTTATTCAAAGTTTTTTTCTCGTTTTGCAATCCTGAAACAAGCACTTGATAACGATGCAAGCCCTCAGAACCGGCTTTGAGTTTAGTTGAAATATGAGCCGAATTGCGATTAGGACTTAAATCTAAAGTTTTGCGAAATAAAATTTTGCCTTTCTCTATAATTTTTAACGACGCATTGACAGCTTGACCAATATCGGCGGACACAAATATTTCGACCGGAAAATAGTTGTCTTTATAAGCATACGGGTTGGTATTCACCAAATCAATTCGCAAATCACTATAAGTTACCGTATCGCCATAAACTACCGGGAAAACTTTGAGTGATTTTGGCAACCGGCTACCATAAACGTAGTCGGTTCCGGTGTTATTTTGACCGTCAGTTAACAAAATAACCGGTGCTTTTTGATCGGTTTGATGCAAAAATTTCAATTCCGCTAAACTATTTCCAATAGCCGTTTGTTTGCCCGAAAAATCTAAACTGTCAAAATTTGACAGTTTTTGGTCAAATTTGAAAAAATGTAATTTAAATTTATCCGAAAGTTTTGACTGTTGAAGTTGTTTTACAAAATCACGCATTCGTTGGTCGTCATTTTGTAATTTAATAGACATAGTATTGTCAGCTAAAACATACAACTGCGGTTTAGTTTTGATTTGTTTCTTTTTGGTCCATTTAGGATTAATCAAAAGCAGCAAAATAACCAAATATGTCAAAAAACGCCATATAAAAAGCCAAAGTGCTTTTCGTTTGTATAAATACTGAAAAGCACTTAATAGTAAAGCTGTTAAAATAGCTAAAATATATAGCATTATGGATTGTTTAAATAGTCATTCCGCCGTCCACTGTAATCACCTGTCCGGTAATATAGCTTGATAAATCGGAAGCTAAAAACAAACAAGCATTAGCAACGTCTTCCGGTTTTCCGGTACGTTTTAGTGGAATTTTTGCCAGCCAATCGTCTATAACGTTTTGTGGTAAATTTTTAGTCATTTCAGTTTCAATAAACCCCGGCGCAATAGCATTACAACGGATATTGCGACTACCCAACTCTTTGGCAACAGACTTGGTAAAACCGATAATTCCGGCTTTTGAAGCGGCATAATTGGCTTGACCGGCATTACCGCCTGTACCAACAACCGAACTCATATTTATAATCGAACCTTTACGGGCTTTCATCATCGGGCGGATAACGGCTTTGGTCC
>JALWLE010000047.1 GCA_026996605.1 Flavobacteriales bacterium | reverse complement strand
TTTGTTTGATTATAACAAAGATTATCCCATTAGTATAGACGCTTTACCCGGACAAAAAACAACCGGTAAGTTGGCTATGGTTGCCAGTAAAGCCAATCCCTCAAACGATTATCCTGTCAAATTTGACGTTAATAATACCAAGGATAAGAGTATTAAATCCGGCATGTTTGGTAATGTATTCGTCCAAAAAAACTTTGGCGATAAAGTCATCATCATTCCGGCAACTGCAGTCAGGGGATCAGAACAAGAACCGAAAGTCTATGTCATAGAAAACGGCAAAGCCCGTTTAAAAAATATTGTAATTACCAAACACATAGGCAATAATGTCGTGGTAAAAGACGGTTTAAATTCCGGTGATATAATTGTTACTTCCGGATTTATTAACCTTTTTGATGGCGCTAATGTAACAACCAAAGAAAAATAAGCTTATGAATATTACAAAAATATCCATCAACAGACCCTCGTTAATCATTGTATTGTTCAGTGTATTTATTTTGATGGGCTATATCGGGTTTAAAAACTTGAGTTACGAACTTTTACCTGATTTTAACCAGCCGGTTATTGTCATTAAAACCGTTTACCCCGGTGCAGAACCCGAAGAAGTAGAAACATCCGTTTCTAAAAAAGTGGAAGATGCCCTGTCCAATTTGGAAGGTATTGATTATATCCAATCTAAATCCTTGCCCAACGCCTCTATCGTAATTGCCAATTTAAAATACGGTACGGATGTCGATTTTGCGATGCAAGATGCGCAACGGCAAATTGATAATATTAGAAATGATTTACCGGACGAAATTTTAAGCCCCACCATGAGTAAAGTTTCGCCCAGTGATTTGCCTATTATGTCTATCAGTGCTACGAGCAACTTGCCGACAACCGAATTTTATCAAAAAATGATCGACGATATTTTGCCGCAAATTAAACAGCTCAAAGGGGTTGCCGAAATTGATATTTTGGGCGGTGAACAGCGGGAATTTCAAGTCAAAGTTGATCCCGATAAACTCAAACTCAACAAAGTATCCTTAAGTCAAGTAACCGAAGCCATTTTGCGCGCCGGTAAAGATTTTCCCGCCGGAAAAATCAAAACCGATAAAGTAGAAAACTCGGTACGTTTGTTAGGCAAATTTCATAAACTCGAAGATATTGAGAATGTACAAGTTGCCATGCGTGCGCCCGGCAGCCCTATTTATGTTAAAGATGTTGCAACGGTTATTGATGGCGTTAAAGAAATTTCCTCATTAAGCCGCTACAACGGTGTGCAAGGACTTGGCTTAATCTTAAAAAAGCAAGGCGATGCCAATGCCGTTGATGTTTCAAAATTAGTAAGAAAAAAACTTAAAGAAATAGAACAAAAGAATCAAGAAAGCGGCATCAAATTTATCATTGCCGATGACTCTACCGATAATACAATTGCAGCAGTTAATTCGGTTGTAGATGATTTGATTTTAGCCGTTATTTTGGTGTCTTTGGTCATGCTTTTATTCCTGCGTAGTTTCCGTAATGCCATCATTGTACTGGTAGCTATTCCTACCTCATTGGTAACGGCATTTGCCGTGATGTGGCTACTCGGCTATACGTTAAACCTAATGACCTTACTGGCAATGTCCTTAATCATCGGTATTTTGGTCGATGATGCCACCGTAGTATTAGAAAATATCCAACGTCACTTGGATATGGGCAAAGAAAAACGAAAAGCGGCATTTGAAGGACGTATGGAAATCGGTTTTTCGGCTATAGCCATAACTTTGGTTGACGTTGTTGTATTTGTTCCAATATTATTCTTACAAGTATTTGTTGCCGATATGCTCAAAGAATTTTCGGTAGTCGTTATCACTTCTACCTTGACGAGTTTACTGGTCGGGTTTACCCTAACCCCTTGGTTGGCTTCACGTATCGGTAAAGCCGGTGATGTAGAACCTACCAATTTTTTCAACAGATTCTTGTTATGGTTTGAAAAGAAATTAACCAATTTCATTAATTCATATACCAAACAATTAGATTGGGTTTTGGATCATAAAGCCATCTTCGGACTTATTGTGGTAGTTCTTATCATCTTAACCGGTGTGTTAATGAAACAAAATATTATCGGAAACGAATTGATAGCCACCGGTGACCAAGGCAAGTTCAGCTTGTTTTTAGAGTACGACAAACATACACCTTTAAAGCAAAACAATATTGAATCCTCAAAAGTTGAAAGTTTTTTGCTGCAACAAAAAGAAGTTGAAAGTGTGTTTAGTAATATCGGCGGACCTACCACCAGTATCGGTAGTTCAGGTGTTGGTTTACCCTATAAAACCGAATTTACCGTACAATTGGTCCCCAAAGAAAAAAGACATGGTGAAGCCACCGAAAAATTTATGATGGACATACGCGAATCCTTGAAAAAAGAATTTCCGGGCGTCAAGTTTTCAATGACGGCACTCGGATTGGTAGCACGTTCGTCACCTATTGAGATTACATTAAGCGGTAGTGACTTAGACAAAGTTAAACAAACTGCGGACAGCCTAAAAAAAGTCATTCAAAAAATACCCGGTGCTGATAATGTTCAACTATCCGTAACCGAAGGAACACCGGAATTGAAAGTACAACCCGACCGTGATAAAATGCAACGACTGGGACTCAATACGGCTTATGTAGGCTTTAATTTACGTACGGCATTTACCGGTAATGACGATGCCACTTTAACCGAAAACGGTACGGAATATCCGGTGCGTGTCTGGTTAGACAAATTTGACCGCCAAAACTATGATGATGTCGCCAATTTAACGCTTATCAATCCAAAAGGTATGCCGGTTAAAGTCAAACAATTTGCCAAAGTAACCCAAGACAAATCCCCCTCAATGCTAGAACGCATGAACCGTTTACCGTCCATAACCATAACAGCAGATGCTTTGGGCAGACCTTCGGGTTCAGTCGCCGATGATTTTAAAACTTATATCAAAAACCATCCGCTACCCAAAGGTATCGAAATGAATTGGGGTAGTGATATCAAAAAACAAAATGACAGTTTCGGCGCCATGGCGAATGTTTTGTTGATTTCCTTTATCTTGATTTATTTGATTTTGGTTGCCCTTTACGATAGTTTTATTTATCCTTTGGTTGTGATGTTTGCCATTCCGGCAGCCATTATAGGGGCTTTGTTGGCGTTAAACCTATCCTTGAGTAGTTTGAGTTTGTTTAGTTTGTTAGGTCTAATTATGCTCATGGGATTAGTCGTCAAAAACTCTATTTTGATAGTCGATTTTACCAATCAACTAAAAGCCCGTGGCTTATCGACCCGTGAAGCATTGCTTGAAGCCGGTAAAGAAAGAATGCGTCCTATTTTGATGACTACTTTTGCTATGGTTATCGGTATGATTCCCATTGCCATAGCCAAAGGAACGGCTAGTGAATGGAAAAACGGTTTGGCATGGGTTATCATCGGTGGTTTGTTGTCATCCTTAATGCTTACCGTCTATCTGGTGCCGGTTATCTATTATCTGGTCGATGTTGCCAAAGAAAAGTTAAACAAATTGTTTCATAAAAAGAAACAACCAAAAAACATCATTATTTAAGCCTAAAAAGCTTTTTTCATAATAGTAATTTTGGTTAATTATTACTATCAACAAGACTGCTTAAACTTCGATTTAAGCAGTCTTTGTTTTTTTATTTTTTCAACAATTACAGAAGCACAGCCAAATATATCATATACTTGTCATTTCTGTCGAACAATAAAAGGAATGATTTTTGCTGTTTTATAGAAAACACTTACCATTATGCTTCGAAAATTTCTTTTTTTAAGTATCATTATCGGATTATCTGCCTGTTCATCTTCTATTTTCAATAAGGTTTATGTCAAATATGACGACCTCAAAAAAGAGCAACTCGCCCTCTATAATTTTGATGGTAAAGCCTCATCTATTTTTAAAAAATCTTGGGGGTATTCGGTACATATTCAATTTAAAAACATCAAAGGTAAAAAGAGACAGTTGTCCTTATTAAATTTATCTTTTAATGTAGAGCCACAAAAAACAGTCTCCGATACCCTCTATATCAAAACCGATAAAAAGATTTTTAAAATCAAAGCCATTGAAATGTTTTCTCTATATAAAGATGGTATGAATCATCAAACTCAAACCGAAATAACCCAAAAAGAACCGGACAAAAACAAAAAAGAAACGGCAAAAAAACAGATTATTACCAGTGAATCTACCGAAACCTACGCTTTTGAGAACATTCATTTAAAATATGAATTACCCAAAGAATTTATCAATCAACTCAAAGCATCAGATCAAGTGCTATTGCAATTTTATATCGATGATACTCCTTATTATGTAAAATTTAGAAATGGCATCCTAGATAAAATTAAAAAAGTCTATTCAAATGACATCTTATTATAAAATCCTATACAACCTACTGATTATCAGTTTATTAATATCTCTTACTGCTTGTCATAAGAAAGAAAGAGATGATAAAACCGAACAGCGTTTATTTAAGAAAACCATTGTTATTGACGGGCTAACCAGACGTTATGCTATATACATTCCCAAAAATTTGAATCCGGAAAATCCCTTGATTTTTGAATTACACGGCGGTGGTATTTATATCGAAGATATGACCGGTGAAAGCGGACATAAAACCCCTTACAAACTTTGGATGGAACTCGCTGATACTGAAAAATTCATAGTAGTTTATCCCGAAGGACTAAACGGCGCATACGGCAAACCTACATGGAACGATTGCAGAGCCGATTGTAGTGTCACTTCCAGTGCCGACGATGTGCATTTTATCGATAGTTTGATTGATTATTTATCGGCAGAATATCCCATAGATATGCAACGTATTTACGTATCCGGCACTTCCAACGGTGGTTTTATGGCATTACGATTAGCCAATGAGTTACACAACAAAATAGCTGCCGTAGCGGCAGTTGTTGCTTCGATGCCGGCGGTTTCTTCTTGCCCGCCGCCGCAACATCCTATATCCGTTTTAATGATGAACGGCACCAACGATAATCATATGCCTTATAATGGCGGAACTATCGGAAATCCGCCCAATCCGGCTAACGGTACAGCCCTATCCACACCTGATGCCATCGATTTTTGGGTGCATCTGAATCAAACAGATACAATTCCGCAAACCTATACTTTTCCGGATTTAGACCCCGACGACGGTGGTATTGTACAAAAATACACTTATACTAACGGGATTCATCAAACCGAAGTTATCTTATACAAAATAAATGGTGGCGGACATTCCGCACCCAGTATCAGAGAACGGTATTCACGTCTGTTTGAACAATATTTTAACAAACAAAACCACGATATTGAAATGACCACGGAAGTATGGCAGTTTTTTAAAAACAAACGATTATATTAATTGAGATTTAGTCATTAAATGCCGGTG